>JBGGMZ010000121.1:0-4816 GCA_041287745.1 Chthoniobacter sp.
CCCATTTTTCCAAAGCATCCAACTTCCCGAGGAATTTCGCCGCGTTCGCCGTGAACAGATCCTTGTCCGCTGGGCTGATCTTGACCAACTCGTCGCGTACGATTTTCACCGCCTTCTCTGCATTGGCCACGCTGTGCCACCAGTGCGGGTCCTCTACGGTCTGGTTGGGATCTTTCTCGGATTTCATTTTCAACGACGCGAAGCCGTTTCCCACCTCCACCAGCGCGCCCTTGGTTCCCGTGGCCTCCTTCAGTTTTCCCACGTAGCCCTCCATGTGCTTTGCGGTGAGGAGGATCAATTGAGCATTACCGACGGTTTTTAGGTCGGCGGGCTTGGGGTCATATTCGTGGGGATCGATACCCACTTTAACATGAGCCGTGACGGCTACTCGATCGCCGCCGACCTGTTCGGCAATCTCCGTCAGGATCGTGGAGAAGCTGGAAACGCGGATTTTGTCTGCCGCATGAAGCGAGCACAGGGACGCGAAAAGCGTCAGCGCGAAAAATGTGAACTTTTTCATAGAAGAATGACTTTTGAGGTGGTTTGATTTTATTGCAATTATCTTGCATATGAATTATGGGGCGCATCAATGCGCTCCCTGCAAAACGATTTCGGTAATAGCTGCCCCTGAGCCATTTGTACCTGGATACACTTCCAGAATCTCGAAAGTCATCGAATCGCCGGAATGCACAAAAATATCGGGAAACGACAGCCGCTGCCAACGCCGGCTATCGGCAAAAACGACATCCAGGAATGGCTTGTCGTTATAATACAGCCGGGCTTTTTTGACCCTGCCGTGGGCCTTCCATATCTCTTCGGATTTCCAGACTCCGTTGATTAGGTCCAGACCGTAGAGCGGAGTGTCTTGCAACTCCGCGGTCAACTTTTTCGGGAATAGAAATTTGAATTTCACCCCTTTACCGGAAGCACCGTCCGACACGATCCAGGCGCTTTCTGCATTGTCATCGTTCAACACTTTCAGCGCCGCAGGCCTGGCGCCAGGCACCTGCACTTCCACTCCCCAGGCGAACGCGCATTTCAACGAGCAGCCTCCCATCAATTCTTGCAACACCGGTTCTTCAACTTTGGCTTTGACCACTGTCTGGCCGTGGATGGTGCTACAGGACCCGGCCAGCGAGATTATGATTATCCAGGTTAGTTTTTGCATATGAGCGCCTTCGAAAACGGCAGCATGCATCCCAACGAACGTCAGCCGCCGTGACGCACGCGAGTGAACGGAAAGTTGCAGGAAGAGCCGATGGACTTTCCTGGAATCTTAGGTTGGAGCCGAATGGCTCTTACCAGACAACTGGTGGAGCGTGTTCGAGAATACCCCAAAAACGGATGGAACTTACCAGTTCCAGATGCGGAGTATTCACCTCGTCGAGGAGAGGAACGAGGCCCGGAGTTGGGGCCAGAATGAGGGCAGGTGCGTCGTGACAGGCCCCGGAGGCAAACAGGGTAATTGCGCAATCATGGTCCTCATGATCCGCATCCGCATGCATCCACTCATGCAGCGCCGGACTGGCCGCCGCCGCGCAGATGAGCAGCAAATGCAATCCCAGCGCGTAGACAAGCAATGTCCGCGCAAGCTGAATGGATTTGCTGCTGAATCGCATTGGCTTCTATATGCATTTCAATTGCATTAACATCAAGCACTTTTTGAGGTATCCAGCGCATGAGCAGGAAACGCCTTGCCCCGCGAGACCGGGCGGACGCTAATACTTCCTCCCCCGCCCGCTCCCATGAACAAGCTCTCAATCCGCAGCCTGCTGGTCGCTATTGCGCTGGCCTCTTCGTTGCCCTTGTCCGCAGCGGAACCCGAGCCGGCGCCGACTGCTGCCAGCCTGGTGCAAAAGTTTCAGGATCGCATGGACGCAGACAAAGCGTACCTGCGGCGGCCGCTCGATGAACTGACCACGCACTATCGCGAGGCGCTCATCCAACAGAAACAGCAATACGAAAAGGCGGGCAACGCAGGCGGTGCGCAGGCCGCGGTCGAAGCACTCCAGTCGCTGTCCGCGAGTTCGGTGGAAACGCCATCGACAGACGCCGCGGTGGAGACTTTGCGCAGCGCTTACGCCGCGGAGCGAAAGCAAAAGCTGGAGCAGCTCGGCTCCAAGGTGCAGGCGATGCTGGCGAGCTATCCCGAGAAGCTGAAGGCGCTGATCGCTTCGTTGGTCGAACGCGATTTCACGGACGAAGCGCTGGCCATGTCGGAGCGCAGCGAGCAAATCCGCGTGTGGGTCGCCAGCCAGACGGCGGGTGAGCCTTATCGGGAGGAAGTGGTGATGTGCCTGCTGGCCAAAGGTCCGCCTGCCCTGAATGGTGTGGTGTCATGGGGCGAAAATGCGAAGCGCCAGGCAACCGTCCCGCCGAAGCTCTTCGGCATCGTGGGCGTGGCGGCGGGCATGGAGCACAGCCTGGCGCTGAAGTACGATGGCACGGTGATCGCGTGGGGCAGCAATGAAAGCGGCCAAACCAATGTGCCGCCCAACCTAAACGAGGTCGTAGCGATAGCCGCGGGGGAAAAGCACAGTCTCGCTCTTAAATCCGACGGGACGGTGGTGGCCTGGGGTTACAACAAGGAAAAGCAGTGCGAAATCCCCGCGGGCCTCAATCACGTGAAGGCCATCTCCTCTCATTGCTGGCACAGCATCGCACTGAAAACGGATGGGACGGTCGTGGCTTGGGGGCGCAATGCCAATCACGCACTCGAGGTACCGGCCGACCTGACCGGCGTCGTCCAGATCAGTGCCGGCGCCGCTCACAATCTCGCTCTGAAATCCGACGGCACGGTGGTGGCTTGGGGATTGAATGACAAAGGCCAGACTGACATTCCCGAGGGTCTCAAGGATGTGATCGCGGTGGCCGGAGGCCATTTTCACAGTCTCGCGCTCAAGTCCGACGGCACGGTCATCGGCTGTGGCATGAACAACTACGGGCAGATCAATATCCCGCGCAATCTGACCCACGTCACCGCCATCGCCGCGCAGGGCTGGCACAGCTCGGCGCTCACCGCGGAAGGTCGCGTCGTGGCGTGGGGATTCAAGACCCGCGGCCAGACCAATGTGCCGCAAGATCTCGCGCACGCGACGGCCGTCTCCTCTGGCACCTACCACATCCTCGCCATCGCGCCGACCAAGGAATAAACATGCACCGCCTGCTCTACGCCCTCCTCTTCTTCAGCGCCGGCTCCCTGCGGGCTGTGACGCTCACCGAATATGTGCAGCAGCATCCGCCCAAGCTCTTCGTGGCCAGCAAGGGGACAGTGATGCCGAATACCACCGACCAGACGAATAATCTGAAGGAAGGTGATCGTGCCCTGCTGCTCTCCAGCGCGGAAATCACCGATCTTACCGGCATCAGTCACGTCATGGTGGAGGACGCGGGCAAGACCGTATCCATCACCTCGGTTCCGCACCTGCACGTCTTTCTCAATCGCAACCAGATCACCTCCATCCCGGATGAAATCGCCGCGCTGAAAAACGTCGACTTCCTTTACTTCGAATACAATCAGCTCAGCACCCTGCCCCGCGCGCTCACGCAGATGGACAGCTTGATCGGGATGTATTTCACCGGCAATCGCTTCACCGAGATTCCGCCCTTCGTCTTCGATATGACGCGGCTGCGCAAACTGCAGTTTGCCAAAAATCATCTCACCGTGCTGCCGCCGGAGATCGGCCACCTCACGCGCTTGATCCATTTCAACATTGGCGAAAACGAGATCGCCAAGCTGCCGGATAGTATTGCGCAGCTCATGCAATTGCGCGTGTGTGAGCTGTCGGACAATCGCCTCACCGCGTTGCCCGAGGATTTCGGCAAGGTGCCGATTCTCTATCAACTGCGCGTGCGCAACAATCCGCTGACCGCCCTGCCCGCGGGCTTCGTCTCCATGCCCGGGACGATCGACATCACCGGGACGAAGATCGATCCCGAAAAGCTTTTACCCGAGTTGCGCGCGAAGCTGAACACGGAGAAGCCGCCCAAGGCAGTGAGCAATCAGGTCGTAAAGAAAGGCGTGAAGCCGGAGTAGCCGCGACACGGTCCTACGCGCACGCGATCTGCAACTCCGCGTCGCCGGTCTCGGGGTCCACGTCCATGCTGGCGCACAGCTCGCCCGTATCGGCAAAGCGCAGGCTGAAGTGGACGGTCGGACCGGGGGAGATTTCGCTGCTCAGCGTCAGGCCATGACGCAGGAGCTTCTTTTTCTCCAAGAGGGTGATGGTGACGCGAAACCGCTCGGGGCTCATGCCCTCGCCGGACATCCATTGCGCCACATCCTTGAGCTCCTCAGCGATTTCCCGGGCACTCGCGCGGGGATCGGTGGGGCGTTTCATTGGGGGTATTTCCTGTTTCCACATATCGATTATTTAAGCGGCGGGTTTTCTGGTTCGATGTCTCCTTGAGCGAGATCGGATATTTTGGGCGCCCACATATTGCGAGCGCGGAACCGGGGACCGATCGTCGTGGGATCGATGGGCTCGTGCTTTGTGGGCTTGGGCGGTGCAGGCGGCGCGACCGGCTCCTGTTTCTGGCTGTGCTTCCAGGCCACGTTGCGGGCATCGTCCTGCGAGCCCTTCACCAGGCGCAGGATGCAAAGCGTGCGGCCGTCGACGGGCAATTCGTCACCAGAACTGTGCCCACCGGGCGAGGCGGGGAAGCCCGATTCCTCATGTGTGTTGAGGAAGACTTCCCAGTTCACGTGCTCCTTGCCGGGCAGGGCGAAATTCACCGGCTCGTGATAGGCATTGAAGAGAAACAGAAAGGTATCGTCGCGGACCGACTCTCCCTCGGCATTGCGCACATCGAGCGC
>JBGGMZ010000122.1:0-13110 GCA_041287745.1 Chthoniobacter sp.
GGCGTCGAGAATGGATTCGATACGGCGAAGCGTGCCCCCGCGGTTGAAATAGAGGAGCGAGTTCAGCAAGCGGCTGCCACCCACCCCCCGAGACATCACGCGCTCCTGCGCAGTGTCGATATCGTAGGGGTGGAAGTAGCCGACGATGGCCGTGCCCGTCTCGGCGTGATCGGCGAAGCGCCGACGGATCGAACCGAAGGGCAGGCAACGAAAATACGTCCCGGCACCGATGGGCACCTCGAGGCCGAAGAAGGGGCTGAGCGTCACGGGCACCTCAAGCACACCATGGATGCGCCGCGGTTGCAGACCAAAGCCCGGCCAGCCGTGGAGCGGATTGCGCGCAGGCAGCACGCTGCTCGAATAGGTGAAGCCCAGTTCCGCCAGTACCTCGTAGGCCCACTGCTGCTTCTCGCCGAGTGAAAGGATCGGTGCGCGGAAGCCCTGTACCGGCGCAGGCGCGAATCCGGCGAGCTCATCGAGATTGCGCCGCAGGTCATCGCGTAACGACGTAGCCGTCTGCTCATTGAGCGGGATGTGATCGTAGGTGTGACAGCCCAGTTCGTGGCCTTCAGCAACGATCGCGCGGATCACCTCGGGGAATTTCAACGCGATTTCGCCGACGACAAAAAACGTGGTCTTCATCTCTCGTGCCCGCAGCAACGCAAGGTAATGCTCGACGAGTTCCGGCAGCGGCGTGCGATGGAATTCCGTGCGCTCGGCGTAGAATTCCTCGAGGTCGATGCTGAACAGAAAGGTCTTCACGCAAATGGACGGAACGTCATTCCGGGAAACTCGGGCAAGGCAAAGTCCGGCGCGGGGTTCTGGAATACGATGCCGATGAGGCTGTCGCTGCGAAAGGGTGCGGGCAAGCCCAGTGTCTCCAAAGTCGTCAATCCCAGATGCAACAGGCGCCACGGGATCGGGATGAAAATCGGACGAAGGCCCTGCTTTTCCGCCAGGAGCTGGAGCAGACTGCGCAGCGATCGCTTTTCCGGATGCGCCGCAGAGATCGCGCGTAACGCCACCGGAGCGCCCGGCTGGCAAAGTGCGACCAAAAGTTCCGCGAGGTCTTCGTCGAAGACGAGGTACTGCGGATAGGAACCGTCGCCGATCAAGGGGACGAAACGACGGCGCGTCGCATGCTCGAGCGAACGCATCAGCGAGCCGGAAGTGTTCGACCAAACCAAGCCGGGACGCACCACCGCACAACCCATTTCCAGGGCGGCGGTTTCGACCTCCATCTTGGCCCGGCCATAAAGTGAGCGGCAGCCGGGGAAAGAACTGAGCGAGGAAATGAAAACCGTCTGCTTCACGCCGGCATCGCGGGCCGCACGCAGGAGGGCGATGCTGCCATCGACATTGACTTCGCGAATCTTCGCCCAGCTCTTCGGGCGGAAATCATACGCGCAGTGCACCAGCGCATCGACCTCACTCCACGGCAGCGACCGTGGATCATTGCCGAGTTCGAAGGAAACGTGCTGAGCGTAGGTCGCGTTCCGGCGGCCAAAGGCCAGCACATCCCACCCGTGCGTGCGAAAAGACCGCGCAATTGCCGAACCCACGTGCCCCGCCGCACCGGTAATGGCGACGCGCATACTCACAGTTTCGCCACTTCGGTGGCGATGCGGTGCGCGTTGGCCATGACGGTGAGCGTGATCGTCGTCGCGGGAATGCTGGGCATCACCGAGGCATCGAGCAAGTGGACGCGCTCGAGTCCCGTCGGCTGGCCGAGGATGTCGGTCTCAAATTTTCCGGGTCGCGCGCGCATCGGAAAAGTGCCACCAGAGTGATAGCTGCGACCGGGCTCGGCAAATTGCATTGCTGGCACCACCGGCGCACCGCCGAGGAGCCGAATATTCGCCACCAGCTTCAAGCCCGCACGAATACTTGCCCACCACGCATGCCGGCTCGGCTGCTCCTCCACGTGCAAGCGCGGCTGCCCTTCCGCATTGCGGCGCAGGGTGATTTTGAGACGTCCCGAATCATTCGAGTGCAGAAAGCCCTGCACCACCAGCAGCCTTCCAAACATCTGCTCCGCGATCCATGGGAAGCGCAGGAAATAGCGCAACGGCGTGGCCATGAGCGCGCGCCGGAGAAAATCGCTGTAGCTGAAAATCTCCAGATGCACGAGGTGACGGCTGATCGCGGGATCATCGATCTCGACGAAAGCCTGGGCCAGCGAGTGCAACTCCTCCTTTTCCACACCCGACGTCCGCCGCAGACGGAAAAACGGATAGATGAAGTACTGACTGTCGAGCATCTCCACCGACTGGTCGAACGCGCCAAGCGAATTGAGCGTGAGCGCCGCGGTGGGCAAGACGCCTGCGCCGACAAAGACCCGCGTCGCCTGAAACCGGACGATTTCCTGCCGCTCCAGATCGCGCGCGATGATGGTCACGCCATCCGCGTTCGTCTCCAGTTTCTCTACTCGGTGCCCATCGATATAGGTCACCTTCTTCTCGTCGATCAAACGCCGCAGCGTATACGCCGTCGAATAGATGAGCCCATACGGACAGCCGTAGAGACACAGCCCGCAGTGCACGCACGCCGGCCGCTGGGCATCGCCCGCCGCAGTCACCGCCATGCGCGAGCGCCCGAAATGAATCCCCGCGCGACGCAATGCGCTGCGGTTCGTTTGCAGATCACCCAGAAACTCATCCGCCTGTCGAGAGGGGCGCAAATCCTGTCCTCGATCCGTGTAGGTGGGCAGCACATCCGCGAGGCCATCCTGCACTGCAGTGGTGGGCACGAAATCGAACACCGCTCGATAGTGCGGCTCCAGGTCACTGACACTGACAGGCCAGTCCGCGATGTCCTCCGCACGCGAAGGCAGTTGCGAAGCACCCCACACATTGCTCAGGCCACCGCGCGCTTCCGAGTAGTGGAAAGGCGGTTCTTCATTCGAATCCAGCAGCGAGCCACTGCTTCCGGCGTAGGGATAATCCGAGCCATAGGTCAGCTTCACGTGGATCGAGCCCTGGCGCTTCGCCTGGTCGCCGCCACGCAGCGTATCGAGATCCGCCGCCGGCCAATTCTCCGGGGGCAGTTTGCCGAGACGATCGAGGATTTCCTGACGCTCCGGCTCCAGCTTCCGCCCGGCATCGAGAATCGTCACAGGCAGGCCGCGACCGGTCAGCGCGACTGCCGCGGAGATCGCCGCCGGGCCGGAACCGATTACGTAGAACATGCGTGGGAGTCTACCCAACGATCGCGCAACTCATTCCAAAAATCGGCTACGCAATCGAAGAGGAAAAAGAAGTAGAGCAGGAAGAAGGGCTCGTAGACGAAGCGAAAACGTCCGTTCGTCACACCCACCATGGAGCAGACGTACAGACCGCCGAGCACCGTGGCCACCAAGGCGAAATGCACAGCGCGCAATTGCGGCGGGCGCAACACCGAGGCAAACATGCCGAGGAAGCCGAGGATGTAGAAGTAGGGCAGGCCCGGGAAGGTGTAAAGCCAGTGCCCCACGCCGCCAAAGAAATCATGCACCCAACGCCGCTCCTCCATCGGCCGGTCGGCTGTGCGGAAGTGGATGAGATGCTTGTTCCAGTTGCGCTGGTAGCGGGTGAACCAGGCCACCCGTTCGGAGCTATGATGCGCTTTGATCCAGAGAGGGATTTGGTCCAGCGTTTGCGCCTGGCCGGTCAGGCCACGGCTCAGCACCGTCGTCATCCACTCCTTGCCGACGAAGGCGTCGTGCTGCCGTTCCCACAGCGATTTCTTGTCCCAGCAGTAGCTGCTCCAGGCATCGATCGCCAAACGGAACTTCACCCACGGCTCCATGAGCGTCCTCACTGGCTCGGCCTTGAGCGTCTCCAGACACAGGCCACGCACGATGCGACTTTCTTCGGCTGCGTGCTTCTTTTTGCCCTGCACGTGCGCCGTCGCATAGGCATCGACAGCATGATTGATGTACTTCGAGACGCGCACCGTCTTCGTGGGATAATCCACCGAATGCTTGCGGGCCTGTTCGCGGATGCGATTCATCTCCGGCATGATGTCCGGCGTAGATGCGGAAGTCGTAGGCGCGAAGCGAATGATCGACGCATAAACCAACGCGGAGACATCGCGATCGCCGCTCACGTGGAAGGCCACGAGATAAGAAACCAGCACCGCGCCGACGCCGATCGCCAGTTGCTTCCACTGCCTCCAGAGCACGCACACCACGAGCAGGAGAGCAAAGAGCACGTAGGTCTTCGACTCCAGCCGGGTCCCATAAACGAGCAAGAGCGACACGATGAACCAGATCAGCCGCTTCGTCGTGGGCCGGAGCGCGAAGAGCGTCCCGGCCAGGGCCATGAGCAGGGTAAAAAAGAGAAACTGCGCCTCGCCCATGAGCGTGTGCTCGTACCAGAGCACCGAGGGGTTCGAGGTGAAGAGCACCGTCACGGGAATGATGGCCACCCGCCAGAATCGGAACCACAGGCGCACCAGCGCGCCGACGATCAAGGTGGCGATGAGCCCCATCACGTGCTGCGCGGCGGCGATGGTGATCGTAGCCGGGATCGGCAGCAGCCACGCGGCAGCGAAGAGCGTGGGCGTGAGATACGAGCGCTTGTTGTGGATGTAGAACTCGTGCTTGTCGATGATGTGATAGACCGTCGTGAGGTAGTCCGACGTGTCGTACTGCACATAGCCGTAGGGCATCGACCAGGTGAGCGCCGCACGCAGCGCCAGGCCGAGGATGAGCGCAGGGAGGCACCAGCGCAGGAGTTCCCGCAACGGCGCTTTCCACGCGCCCTTCGGGGCGAGTGGCCGCGCTGCGGAGGTCGAGGCAGGGGCATTCGACCCGACACCCATAGAGGGAGAGGAAACGGGCGCCTCCATTTAACCGATGAAGCTAAACTGCATAGGGGCGGTAAAGAAGAGCATGAATGGGACTTTGTGAAGTGATTTTCACCACGACCCCTCTACTGGATGACACTACAACAGTGGCGCCGGCGGGACTTGAACCCGCACGAGGGTTTCCCCTCAGCGGATTTTAAGTCCGCTGTGTCTGCCATTTCACCACGGCGCCGGGAGTGGGTTTTCTCCTCCACCAGACACAGGGCGAATGGCGAAGGGTGGCCACAGTGCCAGCGCCCAAGCGGGCGGGCAAGGGTTTTGCCGCCGGATTCACCGCCCTTCCAGTGCCAGTGCTTCGTTCAGGCGCGTGGCCAGCAAGCGCGTGAATATCAATGCACCGTCCACGTTGAGATGATCGGGGTCGGCACGATGGCTCGCTTCATAAAGTTCCGGATAGCGCCTCGGATCACTGAAATCGAGCACTGCGAGATGCGGGAATCTTTTCGGATCTGGAAGATAGCTGCCCTTTTCGAAGCGCGGTGGGATGAGCAGAATCATCTGCCCGCCCGAGTTGACAATTTGCCGCTCCATTTCGGCGAAGAGCTGCTGGCTGGCTTCCGAGGCTCGCCTCGAGACATCGTCCTGTGGCCGCCACGTCGAGACGAACTCCTCGACGTCGCTGAGGGCCATCGTTTTATGGCTATCGTCGGTATATCCATCACGTCGGTCCCCCAGCCATCTGTCCCAATCGCGGTCCTCCGAGCGGAGCAACACATCTCCTCGGCCAAGATTGGTCGCCCAAAACAGGAACGGAATCAGATGTCGGGGCATTTCCCGCCGCAACGCCCGCCGTCCGCGCCAGTAGGCGCTCCACCCACGATCCCCCTCGGTCACTCCGATGACCTGTTCCGCCACCGCCTGCATCCGCCGAAGGTCGCACCAATATGCCCCGCGCCGTGTCCCCTCCACTTCACGTCGGATTTTGACCGGGATTTCGTCGGCCTCCACGATGACAAAGCGCCACGGCCTTTTCTCTGCCAGGGCGTGATCGAGCACGTAGCTATTCTCAGGTGGCCGCATGCCCTTGTAGGCGAGGTTGAAGGAGCGGGTAGGCCTGCCCGCGCCCGTCATGGCCGCATCGAACTCCTGGGGCACCACGGCATCATAGACGCGGCTGGATCCCACGAACAGGGTATCGTAGCGCGCGCCGTGCAGTGCCAGCCAGGCGAGCTTCGGTTCGATGCCGTCGATCTGTGGAAACGGGAGAAACCGCCGGAGCACCGCAGCGGCGGCAAATAGGGAAAACAGGAAAATCGTGACCATCCAAAGACCCTTCCTTGCGATGGTAGGACTGAACATACGGCACGATAGGACGCTGCCTCCGCAGTGACAACGTCCTTCGATGCAGCCAACCCACATGGGATGAGTAGCGAAGAGCCACCGTCACTTCCGAGGCCAGAGATCGACGAATTGACGCAACTCCGTCTCGTTTAGGTCGCTGACCACGCTGAAGGCCATCTTGCCATCCGACCACTGGATGATGTTGTAGCCGTGGCGCTGGCTGCTGTGCGGCTCCACCGGTGAGGCGGCAGGCGTGGGCCAGATGAAGAGATTGAGGTAGTGCTTCTGCCGGCCGTAGACGAGCGCGGCGGCGGAGTGTCCGTCGATGACGTCCAGGCGCCCGCCGAGCAGCGGGAAGCCGGATTCGCGCAGCTCCTTCACGGGCGGAGCGAAGTCGAGCTTGCCGTCAAACCACGGCTTCACCGTGTGCTGATCGGTCGAGGTGACATCGGTGAGGTGGTCGACCATGAGCGCGCGCACGTGGCTGGCGGTGAGATCGGCGAGGAGCTGGTCGTCGCGATGCACGGCGGAAAGCCGGAAGGCCAGCGTGGCCGCGATGAGCAGCACCGCAGCCGCCGCCCAGCCCGAGTATTGAAACCACGGCCGGGCCGGCGTCGTCACCACTCGCTCGCTCTTCTCCGCCTGCTCGACCGCGGCGGATATGGACTGGCGCAGCCGCGAGGACGCGGAAAAGCGCAGCGACGAATCCTTCAGCGCTCCGCTCAGCGCGGAAAGCTGGCGGGCAGCGTTGAAGCACGCCGGGCAATCGGCAAGATGCTCGTCGACCTGCAAGGTATTCGCCACGTCCAGTTCGCCATCATGATGGGCGTGGATGAGTTTTTGGATCTGCGGGCAATTCATGAGAGACCTCCGCTTTGCGGTTGGGTGGAAAGAGCGGTTTGCAATTGTTTGCGCGCGCGGGTCAGCCGCGACATCACCGTGCCGATCGGCACGCCGGCGATGTCGGCGATTTCCTTGTAGGAGCAGTCCTCCAGCTCGCGCAGCACGAGCACCTCACGGAAGACGGCGGGGAGCGTGGCGATGGCCTGCCGCACGGCATCCACATCCCCTGCCCGCACCAGCGACACCTCCGGGCTCGGCGCAGTATCCGCACTGCCGTGCATTTCCTCGTCGTACTCCACCGCCTCCTCGTGGCGGCGATTGCTGCGCAGCCAGGTCCAGGCGGTGCGCCGCACGATGGTGAGCAGCCAGGCGCGCGGATCGCCGCCGCGGAAAGTGCTGAAGAATTTGAAGGCGCGCATGCACGCCTCCTGCGTTATATCCTCGGCGTCGCGCTCATTTCCGATGAGCCAGCGCGCGAGGTTATAAGCCGCATCGAGATGCGGCAGGATGGTTTGATCGAAGGTGGCTGCTGAGGTTGACACGGCGCTTCAATAGATGGGTTCCAATGTAGGCTAGACCGCGGTAGCCGCGATTTTATTCCCGGGAAGTTTTTCGAGGGGTTTTCGGGAATTTCGGGAAGGGCACATGGGTCTTCATCGGCGAGGCGCACATCGCGCCCATTCACATCCAACCTCACATCCTATGCCCGACTACATCACCGAAAATTCCTCCGACGACACCATCGACCGCCGCGGCTTCCTGAGCTGCATGGCCTGGGCCGGCACCGGCATGCTCTTCAGCGTGGCCGGCGGCGTCCTCAGCTCCCGCATGCTCGGCGGCACGGCCGGCGCCGCGGAGCCCGCTCACCTGCCGACGTTCAACTTCGTGCAGATCAGCGACAGCCACATCGGCTTTCACAAACCGGCCAATCCCGACGTGGGCGCAACTTTCCGCGAGACCATCGCCCGTATTAATGCGTTGCCGCAGGCGCCCGATTTCATCCTGCACACTGGCGACCTCACGCAGCTTTCCGAGGCGAAGGAGTTCGACGACCTCGAGCAGATGCTGAAGGACTGCAAGACCAAGCAGATCTTCTACGTCCCCGGCGAGCACGACATCCTGAGCGACAACGGCGCGCAGTATCTCGCCCGCTTTGGCAAGGGCACGCAAGGCACCGGCTGGTTCAGCTTCGATCAAAAGGGCGTGCACTTCATCGGCCTCGTCAATGTGGCCACGGTAAAGGAAGGCGGCCTCGGCGTACTCGGCGAGGAGCAGCTCGCGTGGCTTCAGAAGGATCTCGCCGCGGTCAAGAAGAGCACACCCATCGTGGTCTTCGCGCACATCCCGCTGTGGAGCGTTTACCCGCAATGGGGCTGGGGCACGGACGATGGCGGTCGCGCGCTGGAGATGCTCAAGCCCTACGGCTCCGTCACGGTGCTGAATGGTCACATCCACCAGGCACTGCAAAAGGTGGAAGGCAACATCACCTTCCACACCGCGCGCTCCACGGCCTTCCCACAGCCCGCGCCCGGCACCGCGCCGAAGGCCGGGCCCATGATGGTACCCGCGGACAAGCTGCACTCCCAGATCGGGCTCACCTCCGTTTCCTACGTCGAGACCTCGCACTCGCTCGCGGTCATCGACTCCACGCTGGCCTCCACTCGCTAAACATCCGCCGTGATCGACGAACCCACCATCTGGTCCAAGCTGCACGGGGCGAGCACGCACTTCCCGATCGCGCTCATGCTCGTCTCAGCCTTCTGCGACTGCCTGAGTCTCGCTTGGGAAAACGAGGAGCAGCAGCGCACGCTGCGCTCGGCAGCGACCATCACCATCACGCTCGGCGCTCTCGGCAGCTACGCCGCGGTGGCCAGCGGGCTCATCGTAGCCCGCTGGCACCTGTGGGGCCATGGGACGCTGCTGCGGCATCATCAGTTCGTGTGGCCGGCCTTTGTCTTGATGACGGGGCTGGCCACCTGGCGGGTCTTCTCGCGCCGTACCGCGGCGGAAAGACCAACCGCCATTTATCTCGTGCTCATGGTCATCGCCACCGTCTTGATCGCCGGCGCGGGATACTGGGGCGGCGAGATGCTCGAGCGCGGATAGGCCGCCGACATCGAAAAGCCAAGGGAGGGAACGCTCGCCGAGCGTTCCTTCGCCACCCTGGAGAAGTTTGGAAACGCCCGGCGGTCGTTCCCTACCACGAATCGATAACGCGCTCATCGAGCGCGAAACCGCCCACCGATTTAAGAACCACCACTTATGAAAACTCACGCACCCAGCCAGGCTCTCGCCGTCGCCATTCTGATCGCTGGATGCTCCGCATTCGGCGCCTTCAGTCTGGGCAGCAGTGCCGCCACCCAAACCAACAACACCCAGGGAGAGTCCCAAATCGCTCCTCCCTCGGCCGACCACGGAAGGCGGCTCTTTGTCCAGAGCTGCGCGCATTGTCACGGAGACGATGCGCGCGGCAATGGCGAGGACGGCGACGGGCCGAATCTCTACCGGCTGCCCATCAGCAACGCGCGTATCGCGGCGGTGATCCGCACAGGGATTCCGGAGGAGATGCCGTCCTTTGCGAAGAAGCACGGGGCGGCGGATATCGCGGATCTCACGGCGTTTCTGCGGACGTTGCGGTGACGGCAACCGAAGGGTGAAATTTAACCGCAGAGGCGCAGAGAACGCGGAGGGCCGCAGAGAGGAAAAACCACAGATTTCACGGATTGCGCGGGTTGCGAAAGACATGGCGCAATTCAGAGCGGCTCAACTAAAAAGCGAAGGCGCTGTCGTCACGGCGCTCTGCCGCCGTGTGGAGGCCGGTGAACGACGAAAATCTTGATGATTCAAGGTAGGCTTGCGCCCACGCTCTCGACAGAGCGGGGCGACTACAGTGACCTGCGAGCAACCACTGTTTAGAGCATCCGCCAAAAGGAACTTCCGGATAAGCGGTGCAAATTAGGAAAGCAGGAAAGCAGGAAAGATTCGTCTTCTTTTCCTGCTTTCTTGCTTTCCTGATTCAAACACTCCACGCGGGCGGATTCGGAAACTTCTTTTGGCGGACGCTATAGGCACGGCGCTCAGCCATCGCTTTGGAGATCAGTGCACCGCTGGGGCCGGCGTAGTGATGTCCAGCTCGTGAAAATTCCACGGCGTCTTCTTGTCGCCGTTGCCGGTTTGCGTGATCTTGACAAACTTTGCCTTGGTGGGTGCGAAGGCGATCTCGGTGAGATTGGTCACGGCGCCGCCGTTGTAGACCGGCTTGTCCCACTTCTGGCCATCGAGCGACGTCTCCACCCGCAGGTTGCGCGAGAAATAACCACCGCGCTCGCTGAAGGAGCAGCGCAGGCCGTTGACCGTTTCCTCGGAAGGAAACTCGATCGTGATCCACATGCCATTGGCCAGCGGCTTCTCGCTGCTCCACTTGGTCTTCAGGTTGCCATCGAGACAGGCTTCGAGGCCCTTGGCGTTCTCGCTCGTAGTCAGCTTCCACTCCGGGCGGTTCTTTAGCACAGGCGGCGCGGTGGCGGCGATCTCGTCCTCGGTCCATGCCGTCGTGCGGGCCAGCGTTTCCTTGCGCACGCGGGCGACGTCCTTCGTCTCGATGAAGGTGCCCGAGTTGCCGAAGCGATTGCGCACGTAGCTGAGCACGTCGGCGATCCACTCGTCGCTGTTGTTTGCCATGGGGATCATCTGCCCCGGGTAGGTCTTGCCGCCCACCGGGCCGGTGACGCCGTGCAGCAGCGCGCGGATGAGACCATCGCGATGACCGAGCACGACCTTGGCGCCGGCCAGCGGCGGCGCAAGCGTGACGCCCGGCGGCAGGCCTTCAACGCTGGTGCCACGTCCGTCGAGGCCATGGCAGGTGAAGCACAGCTCCTGGTAGGTGGCCTGGCCGCGGTTCATGATGTCCTTCTGCGTGCCGCTCAACTCGCGGGGAAATTCGGCGCTGTTGGTGAGGGCTTGCGCGGCGATTTCCTTCACGCCCTTCGACGGTGTGGTCAGCGCGGCGCGATTGATGAAGTCCGCGTAGTCCTTCCACTTCATGAGCTTGGCGGTGAGGCAGACCTGGATGACCACCGACGGATCGCTATCTTTGGACATCGCGGCGACATCGGTCTGCAGCGCGGGATCGGTGAGCGATTCGCTGGCGCGAATGCCGGCGCGGCGCACCTGAGGTGAAGTGTCTTTCAAGGCCGTGCGCACGAGATCGGAAGTGAGCGCGCCGAGTCCCTCCAACGTCCACAGCGCATGCATGCGGGCGAGCGGATTCTTCTCCTTCTGCAACATGCCGGTGAGCGCGGGCACGACGCTCTGGTCTTGCTTCACGACGAGCAGCTTCTGCGCGGTGTCGCGATACCAGCCATTCGGATTGGCGAGCGTGGCCACGAGTTGCGCGGGCGTGGCGGAGAGGAGCTTCGGCGCAGGCACCTTCTTCGTGCTGTCGTGGACGAGACGCCAGATGCGACCGTGGCCGATGATCTTGTCCATCTCGTATTGGTTGAGGACCTTGCGCAGGTAGCTGCCTTTGTTGGTCCAGTTTCCTTCCTGGATGATGCCGCGATACATGTCGCAGATGAAGAGCGTGCCATCGGGCGCCGTCTTCATGTCCACCGGTCGGAAGCAGGCATCGGTGCTGCGCAGGAATTCATTCTGCGGATACGGATTGTGCAGCGTGGTGATGCCATCGTTCACCTCGATCTGCGTGCGGCGCACGAGGCGGCCGACCGGTTCGCCAAAGAAAAGATTGCCCTTCAGCTCCGCAGGAAGCTGGTCGCCGCGATAGATCTCGCCGCCGCAGGTCGCAGTGAAATGGTTGAGCG
Source organism: Chthoniobacter sp. (assembly GCA_041287745.1). Taxonomy (GTDB): domain Bacteria; phylum Verrucomicrobiota; class Verrucomicrobiia; order Chthoniobacterales; family Chthoniobacteraceae; genus Chthoniobacter. The sequence goes on from JBGGMZ010000122.1 coordinate 11,793, forward strand.
TGTTGTCATCGCGTGAACGACTGGGGCCGCCTTGAAAATCGCGCAGGCCCATCGCCGGCCACACCGCCTCGAAGCCGGGCTCCGCCTGGTTGCGCGCGGTGAACTGGCCGTAGAGGAAGTGCTGCTGGTAGTTGAGCGGGCCTTTCTCGCCGCCGGCGTTCACCACCCAGAATTTGCCGTCATCATCCTGCGTGCCACCCCACTGGCCGCCGTTGCCGGGGATGTCCTGCTTGGTGAACTGCCCGTCCTTCCAGCGCAGGCGGTAGTTGTTCACTGCGGAGTAGACCCAATTGTCCATCGCCCATGTGAGGCCGCTCGGCTGGTGCTCGAGATTGCCGCCGCGCTCGCCACCTTGATAGACGAGCTTCTTCTCGTCGCTCACGCCGTCGCCATTCGTGTCGCGGTAGAGATAGATGTCGTTCGTGTTCGTCTCGCCGATGAGCACGCCATCGGCCAGCGGCAGAAGCAGGCGCGGGAGCGTGAGCTTGTCGGCAAAGATGCGGTGCTGATCGTAGACGCCGTTGTTCTTGCTCGACCAGTGGACGGAGACGCGGCCGGTCGGGACGATTTCGTCCGTGCCGTCGATGTCCTTCATGTAGCTCCGCATCTCCGCAACGTAGAGGCGACCATTGCCATCAAAGGCCATACACACCGGCTCGACCACGTCGGGTTCGCTGAGCACGAGCTCGAGATGATAGCCCTTGGGAAGCTGGAAGGTCTTTGCCTCTTCCGCGGCGGAAAGTGCTTTCACCGGCGGCTTCGGCGGGAAGTCCGTGGCGTCGTCGGCCCACGTGATGGAGGCAGCGGTCAGGGCAAGGGCGGAGGCAAGGAAATGGCGGGGGATATTCATGGCGGGGATGAACGATTGCGCCGTTTCCATACCGCCGCGGGCCCTTCTTGTCTGGTGACAGGCTGCCATTTTTTGTTAAAATCCTGCCATGTCTTCAGAGCGCCTTCAGGCCGATTTTTTCGCCCGCATGGCCGATCCACAGGCGGTGCGCGAGATTTTCGAGCATCTGCCAGGGGTCTTCTTCTTTGTGAAGGATGCTCACGGACGGCACATCGCCGCGAACAGCGTGACCTTCGCCCGTTTCGGCATCCAGAGTGAACGCGAGCTCATCGGCGCGATGGATGAAAAGTTCTTTCCCGAGGAATGGGCGAAGGCCTTTCGCGCGGACGACCAGAAGGTCATCCGCAGCGGCAAACCGCTCATCAATCGTCTTGAACTCTGGTACAACGAGCAGCGGACTCTCGACTGGTTTCTGACCACGAAACTCCCGGTGCACGACAAGCGCGGCAAGGTCATCGGCGTGATGGG
>JBGGMZ010000123.1:0-11763 GCA_041287745.1 Chthoniobacter sp.
CAGTGCAGCACCGGCTTGATGATCTGCTCGTAGGTGGCGCCACCATCATACCAGCGGCGGTGCACACCCGCGATACCTTGCAAGAACATCGGGAAGAAGATGCCGTTGATGAAGATGAGCGAGAGGAAGAAGTGCGCACGACCGAGGAAGTCGTTCATATGGCGACCGCAGGCCTTGGGATACCAGTAGTAGACACCAGCGAAGAGGGCGAAGATCGTCCCAGGCGCGACCACGTAATGGAAGTGGCCGATGACGTAGTAGGTGTCGTGCAGGTAGAGATCCGTCGAGTTGAAGGCCAGCGGAATACCGGTGAGACCACCGATGCCGAACATCGGGATGAAGGCCGTGGCGAAAAGCATCGGCACCGTGAAACGGATGGAACCACCCCAGAGAGAGAGCAACAACGCCGTGACCAGAATGACCGACGGGATCGAGATCATGACCGTGGTCGTCTGGAAGAAGCCGGAGACCTTGGCGCCCATGCCGGTCATATACATGTGGTGCGCCCACACGACGAAGGAGAGGAAGCCGAGCACGAAGATACCACCGACCATCGCCTTGTACCCGTAAAGCGGCTTGCGAGTGTTGTTCGCGATGATCTCCGCGACGATACCGATGGCCGGGAGGATGAGCACGTAAACCTCAGGATGGGCGAGGAACCAAAACAGATGTTGCCAGAGCAGCGGGCTGCCGCCACCAATCCAGTGCGTGAGGTGGCCACCGACCAGCAAGCCGGTCGGCATGAAGAAACTGGTGCCAAAAGCACGATCCATGAGCTGCATGAAGCCGGCGGCTTCGAGCGGCGGGAAAGCGAGGAGGAGGAGGAAGCCGGTGACGAGCTGCGTCCAGCAGAAGAAAGGCAGACGCATCCAGGTCATGCCTGGGGCGCGGAGCTGAATGCAGGTCGCGATGGTATTGAGCGAGCCGAGCAGCGAGCCGGAGATGTTGAAGACCATGCCGAGCAGCCAGATGGTCTGGCCATTCCAGAAAGGATGCACGTTCGGACCCGAGTCCGAGATGACGGAAAGCGGAGGATAAGACGTCCAACCCGACTTGGCCGCACCGCCGTGGACGAAGAAGCTGCTCATCATGATCACGCAGCTCACGAAGAAGGTCCAGTAGCTGGCCATGTTCAGCTTGGGGAACGCCATGTCCGGCGCGCCGACCTGCAGGGGCATTACATAGTTGCCGAAGGCACCGACCGCCAGGGGCACCACGCCGAAGAACACCATGATCGTGCCGTGCATGGCACCGAGGGTATTGTAACCATCGGCCGTGAGCATGCCGGGGCTGCCTTTGGCATCGAAACCGAAGACCGACGAGCCGAACGGCGTGAAAACATTCTGCAACAACGGGCCGAAGAACGGCACCGGCACGCCCGGATTGGCGAGCTGCCAGCGCATGATCATCATCAAGCAAAAGCCGAGGAACAGGAACGCCAGGCCAGTAATGCCATACTGGATGCCGATGACCTTGTGATCCACGGAAAAGACATACTTTTGCCAGAACCCAAGTTCGTGATGGTCGTCATGGCCATGACCGTGGTCGTGGCCGTGAGCGTCTGCGGTTGTGGTGGACATACGGTAAATTTACGGGGCGGTGGAAATTAGCAGGCTGCGCTCAGTCCGCAGCAGGGAAAATAAACGGACGCGAGACGCGTCGGAAAGGATTGGCATGAAGGGAAACTCATTCCTTCCATGCGTCGAGTTCGGGCTGCGTCCAGGACGTCTTGCGATCCGCAAATTTCTTGCGGGCAGCGGCAACGACATCCGCGGTGACCGGAGCCGGGGTATTACCGAAATTGGCGCGCACGAAAGTCATGACCGCGGCGATTTTCTCGTCGGTGAGCATCGCTTCCTGCGGCGGCATGACGTTGTTGAATGGCTTTTCATCCACCTTGAATGGCCCAATATTGCCCTTCAGGATGATCGCGGCAAAACGCTCGGCCGGACCATTCACGTACGGCGACTTGGTCAGCGGCGGGAAGACCATCGGCAGCCCCATGCCGGTCGGCTGGTGGCAGGCGATGCAGATCGTCATGTAAGTCGTCTTGCCGAGCGTCAGCTGGGCATCATCTTGCGCGCGGAGGGCTCCGGCGAGCAGGGTGGTGGCGGCGGCGATGGCGAGGCTGGTCTTAAGCATGGAGATAGGGAGTGAGAACTGCTGGCGAATCATTTGGCGGGAGCTTCGTCCTTCCAGGCATCGAGCTCGGGTTGGGTCCAGCTGGTCTTGCGATCAGCGAACTTCTTGCGCGCGGCGGCCACGACGTCCGGAGTGACGGCTCCCGCGGTATTGCCGAAGCTGGCGCGGACGAAGCTCATGGTAGCGGCGATCTTATCGTCGGTGAGCATCGCTTCCTGTGGCGGCATCACGTTGTTGAACGGCTTTCCGTCCACGGTGAATGGTCCGATATTGCCCTTCAGAATGATGGCGGCGAAACGCTCGGGGTTACCGTTCACATACGGTGACTTGGTCAGCGGCGGGAAGACCATCGGCAGACCGGCGCCGGTGGGCTGATGGCACGCGATGCAGATCGTCATGTAAGTCGTCTTGCCCAAGGCGAGAACTTCAGGACTGGCGGCGGCCGGAGCGGCCCCGGCAGCAGCAGGAGCCGGAGCGGCGGCGGCGGCGGCGGGTGCAGCAGCAGCTCCAGGTGCAGCGGCGGCGGCAGGCTTGGCCGCATTTGGAGCGGCGGCGCCGGCGGCGTCCGGCAGCGTGGCGTCTTCCGGGATCGCATGGAGGGTTGCTTCCGTAAAGGAGGCTGTTTGCGCGGCGAATTCTTTCTTCGCAGCGACGATTTTGGCCTCGGAAATTTCCGCTGCCTTGTTCCCCCACTCCTGGCGGACGAAGCTCAGGACAGCAGCAATCTTCTTCGGCGACAATTGCGCTTCCCATGCTGGCATCACGTTCGGGCTGGTGAAAGGTTTGCCCGCAACGGTGATTGGGCCCTGCAGACCTTTCAGCAGGATCGCAGCCACACGCTTCTCCGAACCCTGCACGATATCCGAACCGGCGAGCGGCGGATACTGGCCGGGCAGGCCAGTGCCGGCGGCCTGATGGCAGGCCACACACACCTGGCTGTAAACGGCCTTGCCCTGCTGGGCGAGCGATTGCTCAGCGGCTTCGGCTCCAGCGCCCTTGCCACCGGCTTTCTCGGGGAGTGGGAACAGCGCGGCAGGCGTGCTCTCGTATTCGTTGAACACGTTGCCATTGATGCCGCCCATGAAGAGGCCGAAATAAATGCCGGCCCAAGCGATGGCGACGCCGCACACGCCAGTGAGCCACAAGGGCATCGGCGTGACCTCGGCGGAGGGCTCGGGTTTTTCGCGCTGCACCGCGGCATGCACCTCGGTGACATCAGGCGTTTCCTGGTAATCGATACGGTCGGGACCTTCGTTGGGTTTACTCACTTGGCGGCGACCTCCGGCTTGGCGGTTTTGACTTCCTTGAGAGGATGGCTCTTGTCGAGGGAAAGCAGATAGCCAACGAGCGCTTTGGCATCCGGCTTGGGCACAATTTCGTAACCTTCTTCAGTCGGCACATTCAAGGCTTCGACCGAGCGTTGGCCCGAGATCTTGCGCTTTTCAAATAGATAACGATACGGCGGCATCTTCGAGTCCTTCACGATGGTCGTGGGCGCGTAGAGATGCAGCAACTGCCAGGTGGCGTCGCGCTTGGCCGGCTTGAACTCCGCGTTTTCGTCCACGGGTTCATTGCGCCACTTCTCGGAGCCCACGTTGGCCAGGTCCGGCCCGATGCGGGAGCTGCCGAGCAGCGGAGGAGAATCGAACATGTAATCGCGCGCCACGGTGCGGCGCACGCCCCAGCCGCGATCGAGATCGCTGCCGTTTTGCTCGTCACGCACCTGCTGCGAGTGGCAGTAGACGCAACCTTCGGAGATGTAGACCGCACGGCCCGCGTGAACGACGCCGCGATTTTCGATCGGGTAGATATCGGTGACCTTGCCTTCGTCTTCCGCGAATTGCGGCTGCAGGCTGCCGAGTTGCCATTGTGGCACCAGCACCAGCGCGAAGGCGGATAGCGCGAACGATCCGACGATCCCGGCGAGCAAGTAAGTAGAACGGTTCATTAGTGTTTCTCCTCCTCTCCGATCGGCGCGAAGAGGGTCGGCTCGCCACCGGGTTGACCGATGCGGAGCAGCATGAGCAGGAAGTGCAGGCCGAAAACGAGGTGCCCGGCGCCGAGCATGAGCCAGCCACCGATACGGGCGATGACCAGGAGCGTGCTGATGTCCATGACCTGGATGAAGTGCGATTCAGATTCAGGCGAGGACAGGGCCGAACCGGTAAGCAAGCCGCCGACCAGAAGCGAGGCGGCAACCAGACCGCCGCCGTAAGCCGAGCCCCAGAAGTGCAGGCTGATCATCGAGGACGAGAGCCATTCGCAACCCACAAGGCGCGGGAGGATGTAGTAGATCGCGCCGAAGATCACCATGCTGAAGAACGAGTAGACGACCAGCTGCATCTGCCCGTTCTGGAACTGAGTGAAGTGCACCAGGCGATCAACCGAACGCAGCGAAGCGAGCAGGCCCACAACGCTGGAGACGGTGAAAGCGATGGCGCCGAAGAAGGTGAAGCGGATGGTCGGGCTGTGGTAGACCATGTGGTACTGGCCGCCCATGGTGAGCACGAGATTCGCGGTCACCGTGACGATCTGCACCAGAAGCACGATGCTCGAGGCGATGCTCAAGGTCACGATCCAAGCCGGGATCGGGCCGCCGCTCAGGCGCACCGCACCAGTCAGGCCGGTAAAGATGATGAAGGACCAGAAACCGATCGCCGCCAGGTTATAGCTATGCACCGGGCGATTCACGACCTTCGGGATGAGATAGTAAGCCGTCGCCAAGCCGATTGAAGTCAGCCAGATGTTCAGGAAGTTTTGCGTCGCCCACGCGGCCACGAGGTTTTGCACCACGCCAGTGACGTTGGGCAGGACGTGCGCGGCATGCGCCATGATGAAGCTCCATGGGAACCAGAAAAGCGCCGCGACGAGATACCAGACCGAGATGAACGGAGCCGTCTGGGAGCGGAAGCTGAAGAGCAGGAACGCCCACAAGGCGATGAGCAGATAACCCACCAGCATCAGCACCGCAGAACCAGTGGGAATCTCGAGACCTTCGAGGCCGGTGGTCTTGCCAAGCAGAATGCTGGCGATGCCGTAGGTGAGCCCCACCTGCCAGAAGACGGCGCCGGTGATGATCACGCTTCCGAACTTCACTTGCACGCGGCCGAGACGCGCGAGCAACCAGATGGTCACGCCGAGACCGGCGAGACTGCACCAGCCGAAGCTGAGGGTGTTTGTGAAGGCCGGCCAGATGCGGCCGTAGCTCAGGAATGGCACATCGGCCAGGAAGCCGGGCGAGAAGAGCTGGATCGAGGTGATCAGGCCGAGCACCGTCGCGAGCATCAGCCACAGGATGCCATTCCCGAAGAGGAACAGAACCGGGCCGCGTGCGGAGGCGTCGACAGCGGCGCGCTCAACCGCTGGATAAGAGGTATTCGCAGCCGAAGCCGGAGCGATCGTCGAGGTAGGAGCGGTGGCGACAGCGGTCATTTCGCGGGAGCAGGATTTTCAGTCGGATTGATGAGTGGAGGGCGAGCCGGAGCTTCCGGAGCCGCCGCGGGTGCGGCAGGAGCGGGAGCAGCAGGCTTCGCTTCGGGAGCGGGCGCGGGCGCGGTGGGCGCTGGTGCGGGTTCCGGGGCCGGCTTTGTCTCAGGTGCGGGCGCAGCCGGTGCGGGGACCGGAGCGGGCGGCGCGGGGACCGGAGCGGGCGGCGCGGGAGCCGGAGCGGCGGGGGTTGCGGGCGCGGGAGCCGGAGCAGCAGCGGCTGGAGCGGGCGTGGACAGCGCGGTGAAACGAATGGTATCGGCGCCTTGCGGAGCCGAAGGCAGAGCGGCCGGCGGCGGTTCCGTCGCGTTCGGGTCGGGCACGATCACCGGGAGCGGCGGCTCGACCTGCACTTGCGAAGGAGCAGCCTTCTTGGCCGCCAATTCCTTGGCCGCGATCGGAATCGCGTCGGTGATGGACACATGCACGAGGCCCTTGGCCTTGTCCACCCAGCCTTCGGAGAGGAGCTTCTGCTGCGCTTCGTCGTCGAGGGCCTTGCGGACCTGGAGGCGATTCGCAGCGCGGCGTTCTTCGAGCCCGTTGCGGCCATTGCCGGAGAGCCAGAGCATGCCGATCGCCACCACCACCACTGCGAAGAGCAGGACGATGACCGCGAGGAAGCCGAGGAAGCCGTTGGTCGTGCGTGAGGAAGATTCGGTCGCCATGTCAGTTGGTCAGTTTCAGCGAGAGGAGGAGCCGCGGGTCACGCGTCGGGAAGAGGTAGGACTTGACGACGTTCTGGAAGAAGAACCAGCCGAGGATACCCCCGACGCCAACGAAAGCGGCGATGTCCGAGATGAAGCCCACGGGGCTGAAGCCAGTGCGATGCAGCGCCGGAAGGACGATCACGTAGATGTCCAGAAATTGCATGCACAGGATCCAGATGGCCACCCATTTGAGGATGTTCCACTTCTTGCTCATCTTCGTGTATTGGAAGAGCAGCACCGGGAAAGGCAGGAAGAAGCGGCAGACCACCAGCGCCTGGCTGAAGTACCACCACGACTCCACATTACGCAGACGGAAGTAGATCGTCTCCTCCGGAATGTTTGCGTACCAGATCAGCATGTACTGATCGAACCCAATGTAGGCCCAGAAGATGGTGAAGGTCAGCAAGAACTTACCCATGATGTGGAAGTGCTCGTCGTTGACCACCGAGAGGTAACCTTGATGCTTGAGCGCAGTGATGATCAGCACCAGCAGGGCCATCGAACTGCCCGCCGCGCCGGCGAAGAGATAGACGCCCCACATGGTGGAGAACCAGTGGTAGTCGAGGCCCATGAGGTAATCGACGGCAGCGAAGGTGATGCAGAGCGCCAGCGCCGGAATGCCGCCGATGCCGAACTTGCGCATGATCAAGGTATGCTTGGCCGCGCCATCGCTATCCTGCGCGGTGGAGCGCTTGTAGAGCGAGGCCGACACCCACCACAAGAGAAAGAAATAGGCGAGGTAGCGGATGGTGAAGAAGATCGGATTCAGGTAACCGCGCTTGCCATCGAGCACTGGGTCAACACCGTGCGCGATGCCCCACCAAGCCCACAACTCATTCCGGAACAGGAAGATCGGCAGAAACAAGGCCACGGAGATCGGCAGCAGCTTGGCGACGTTTTCCATCTGCCGGCGCACCACCACAGACCATTCGGCATCCGTGGCATGATGCAGGCACGTCCAGAAGAGCGAGCCGACGCAGAGCGTAAAGAAATAGAAGCAAGCGAAGAGCCAGGAATGCGCGAATTGCTCCTTCGAAATGATGCAGGCGATGATGCTGCCGACGACACCGATCACGCCCAGCGTGAGGAAAAGCTTGGGCAAGCCGCCGGCGCGCTTGATGTCATATTTCTCCGCAGCGGGCGGAGTCAGTTCGTGAGAGTGGTCGCTCATGGCTTGGATTGAAATTCCTTCTGCTTTGCCTCGTGCAGCTCGGCCAGCTTGACGCTCTGGCTCATCTGCAGTGTGCGGACGTAGGCCACGATGGCCCAGCGATCATCGATCGCGACGTTCGGCCCGTAAGCGCCCATCGTATTCTTGCCGTTGGTGATGGTGGAGAAGATCTGCCCGTCGGGCATTTGCTTGATGCGGTCGTCCTGCAGATTGGCGATGGCCGCGACACCGAACTTGCTGGTGACGCCATTGGCCAGACCCACCTTGCCGTGACAGACCGCGCAATTGATATTGAAACGCTCCTGCCCGCGCTGGATCAGGGCTTCATTGACTTTCACTTCCTCGGGGAATCCGTCTCCGTAGACAGCGCCGAACTTGCCGGTCTTGTAGTAGGTTGGCTCGTTGGTGAAATCAGCCGGGTCGATCTTGGCATTCTTGGCGCCCGCCTGGAGGAAGGAGCCCGGCATATTGTAACCCAGCGGGATGGTGCCAGCTACGGGACGGCGCGCCGCACTGCCGTCCGCAAAGAACGTGCTCTCGTGCTGCGGATCGTAGCGGGGCTGGTGCTTCATATCCGGAAAGATCTGAAGCGGCGGGACATCGCTCTTCGTGCCGCGGAAACCCGCGAGCACGGCGATGGAAATGCCACCGAGGATGAGAAGGATGAAGAAAGTACGGAGCATGATCAGTCGTGGATAAGAGTGACGTGCTGGCCGCCGATCTCCTCGAGCAGAGCGCGGGTCTTGGTCTCGGAGAACTTCGGATCGCGGGCCTCGATCACGAGGAAGAAGCCGTCATCCGTCACCTTGGCGAAACGTTCCCAATTGAAAACGGGGTGATACCACTTCGGGAGCTGATTGAAGATCAGCAGCGAGCCGATGATGGTAAAGGCCGAGAAGAGCACGGTCAGCTCGAACATGATCGGGAAGAACGCGGGAAGCGTGCGCCAGTCAAACGGCTTGCCGTGGACGATGATCGGGTAGAGACCGAACGAAGGAATGCAGGTGAGCCCGACGGCGGTCATGAGACCCGTGCAGCCGCCGAAGAAGACCGGCATGGACAGCCAGGATTTACCGAGGCCCATGGCCTTGTCCATCCCGTGTACTGGGAAGGGCGTGTGCACATCCCACTTGGTGAAACCGGCGTCGCGGATTTTTTCCGCGGCGTGCATGAGCGAAGCCGCGCTATCGAACTCGCAGCCGAGACCGTAAACTTTGCGATATTCAGCCATGTTAGTGAGCGGGGTCCGAAGCAGGGTGTCCGAGCGCGCCCGTGGCCGGGCCGTTGGGATTGGCGTGCGGGTGACGGTGCGGATCGGCGGCCGGGGTGACGGCCTTCACTTCGAAGGCGCAAATCATCGGGAGGAAGCGCATGAAAAGCAGGAAAAGGCAGAGGAAGATTCCGAAGGTGCCACTGAAGGTCCAGATCTCGACCCAGGACGGGTGATAGTGATGCCAGGAGCTGGGCAGGAAGTCCTGGGCGAGCGAGGTCACGATGATCACGAAGCGCTCGTACCACATGCCGATGTTCACCAGCATCGAGACAAACATGACCCAGATGTAGTTTGTGCGAGTAGACTTGACCCAGAAGATCTGCGGGGCGAGCACGTTGCAGCTCATCATGCAGTAGTAGGACCAGGCGTACCAACCAGGGTTATTGATACCCACGCGGGCGTGGAGGAAGGTGAAGAGCTCGTACTTGTTCTGGCCGTAGTAGGCGATGAACAACTCCATCAAGTAGGCGTAGCCGACGATGGAACCAGTGAGCAGGATGATCTTGGCCATCTTGTCCACGTGCTGGCGGGTGACCATGTCGTCGAGCTGCGGATAGAGCAGACGCGCCGGGAGCATGATCGTGAGCACCATGGCGAAGCCGCCGAAGATGGCACCCGCGACGAAGTAGGGCGGGAAGATGGTGGTGTGCCAGCCGGGAAGGATGGAGGTCGCGAAGTCGAAGGACACGACCGAGTGCACCGAGAGCACCAGCGGGGTGGAGAGACCCGCGAGGAGCAGGTAGGCCATTTCGTAATGGCGCCACTGGCGATTCGAACCGCGCCAGCCGAGAGAAACAACGCCGTAGGCGAACTTCTTGACCCGCGATTTAGCGCGATCACGCAGCGAAGCAAGATCGGGAATGAGTCCCGTGTACCAAAAGAGCACGGACACAGTGAAGTAGGTCGAGACCGCGAACACGTCCCAGAGGAGCGGCGAACGGAAGTTTTGCCAGATGCCGTAGGAGTTCGGAACCGGCGCGAGATACCAGGCCATCCAGACGCGGCCAACGTGAATGCCGGGGAAGATACCGGCGCAAACCACCGCGAAGAGCGTCATCGCTTCCGCTGCGCGGTTGATCGAGGTGCGCCACTTTTGCCGGGTAAGGAAGAGAACCGCCGAGATCAGGGTGCCGGCGTGACCGATACCGATCCAGAACACGAAGTTCGTGATATCCCAAGCCCAACCGACCGTCTTGTTTTCTCCCCAGACGCCAACGCCGTTGGAGATTTGATAACCGATGCACGTCAGACCGATGAGGGCCAGGAGCGCGCACGGGATGAACATGAGCCACCACCAGAGCGGAGTGCGCGCCTCGACGATGGAGGACACATTCTCCGTAATCCAGTGCAGACTACGGTCGTTGGTGACCAGCGGAACCCGCTGGACTTCCTTGGGCGTTTCGAGAGTGACGACGGCTTCCGACATTACGCTTTGGTTTCTTGGGGCTCGGCGGCAGCTTCATGCTTTTCGTCGCCGTGGTGAGACTTCATGGCGGCGCCGATTTTCTCCGCGCCGGGCATCTTGGGATTGGGATTGCGGATGCGCGCCAGGTAGCTGACGCGGGCCGAGATGTTGAGGTACTCGAGCAAGCGGTAGCCGCGCTCGCTTTCCTTCAGCTTCGCGACCTTGCTCTCCGGATTATAGATGTCACCGAAGGTAATCGCTTCCGTGGGGCAGGACTGGGCGCAGGCCGTGGTGAACGAATCTGCCGGGATGCGATATTCCGCGGAATCGCGGGCTGCCACTTTCGCGGCGATCTTCGCCTCCTGGATGCGCTGGACGCAGAAGGTGCACTTCTCCATGACGCCGCGCATACGCACCGTCACGTTCGGGTTCTTCTGCATCTTGATCGTGTCCTCCGTGCCCTTGGGCGCGATGAGGTTCCACTTATGCAGACCGGTGAACCAGCCGCCATTCTTGCTGCCCATGGCGTCGCGCTGGTTGTAGTCGAAGAAGTTGAACCGGCGCACCTTGAACGGACAGTTGTTCGCGCAGTAGCGGGTGCCGATGCAGCGATTGTAGGTCATCACGTTCAGGCCATCTTCGCTGTGGACGGTGGCGTTTACCGGGCAGACGGTTTCGCACGGCGCATTCTCGCAGTGCTGGCACATCATGGGCTGCGAGATCATCTCCGGATCGGGGTCGTTCGGGTCGACGCTGGCGAAGTAGCGATCCGCACGAATCCAGTGCATTTCGCGGCCATTGATGACCTGCTCCTTGCCGACGATCGGAATGTTATTCTCCGCCTGGCAAGCCACGGTGCAGGCGCCGCAACCGGTGCAGGAATTGAGATCGACCACCATACCCCAGCCGTGTGAGTCCCAGCCGAGATTGCCGCCGTGGCTGGCGTCATCTCCATTTTTCAGTTTCGGGGCGCCAAATTCCTTGGCCGGATGCTTCGACAACTCCGGGTTATTCAGCGCCGGATGGGTGTAGAGCGAGATATTCGGCGGGATGTGGGCATCCATGCCCATCGTCTTGGCGAAATCGGGCTTGGCCTTGTACTCGCTGATCGTACCCTCGCGAGTCAGGTCGCCACCGCGGCCTTCCAGCGCCCAGTGTTCCTGAGTGAGGGCCAGTTTGTGGTCCCGGCCGGTCACGCGCAGCTTGGCGCCGACGGCGAAATAGGGCTCGCTGCTCGTGCGCAACGGATAGGCATTGAAGCCGGTCCCCTCGCCCACGCGGCCCACCCTGGTGCGGCCGTAACCGAGCGGAATGGTAACCGAATTATCGGCATGACCCGGAGCGATGATCACCGGAATCTCCAGCGAACGCTTCTCGAGGAGAATCTGCACCGTGGCACGCGCGATCTCCCCTTCTTCGATACCCAGCTTCTTCGCGGTCGCCGGGCTGATCTGCGCGGCGTTGTCCCACGTGAGCTTGGTGATCGGATCGGGAATTTCCTGCTGCCAGCCGTTGTTGTTAAAACGGCCATCGTCCACCTTCGCGCAGGGCGTAAAGACGATTTCGTAAGCGTCTTCCG
>JBGGMZ010000124.1:0-5086 GCA_041287745.1 Chthoniobacter sp.
GAGGCTTTCGACCCAATCGCCGCTGTTGTAGTAGGTGGTCGACTCGATGGTGCGGATGACCGGGGAGTGGATGTGGCCGCAGACGACGCCGTCCACCTTGTCTGTCTGGGCGTACTGGACGATGGCTTTTTCAAACTCGCCAATGAAGCTGACGGCGTTCTTCACGCTCTTCTTTACATAGGCGCTGAGCGACCAGTAGCCGAGGCCAAAGAGACGGCGGAAGGTATTGACCGGCGTATTGAGCTTGAGAAGGAGCTGATAGCCGACGTCGCCGACGAAGGCGAGCCACTTGATATTTTGCACCACGGTATCGAGTTCGTGTCCGTGAATAACGAGCAGCCGGCGCCCGTCTGCAGTCGTGTGAATGTCCCGAGGCATGATCTCGACTGCGCCGAAATGGCCGAAGAAATGAGCGACGAACTCATCGTGATTCCCAGGAATGTAAATGACGCGGGTACCTTTGCGACCGGCACGGAGAATCTTCTGGATGACGTCGTTGTGGGACTGGGGCCAGTAAATGCCACGCCGAAGCTGCCATACGTCGATGAAATCGCCGACGATGTAGAGCGTCTCGAATTCATATTCGCGCAGGAACTCGAGCAAGGCATCGGCCTTGCTCCCTTTACTGCCGAGATGAATATCGGATATCCAGCCGGTGCGAAATCGCTTCATGAGGCGAGTTGTGCCGCAGAAATAGGGGGATGGCAAATCTCTGCCGATGTAAAGGGTTCGAATTCACCTATTTGTAACAATTCCGCCACGCGGAAGCGCCACGTTTCCTGCTCTCATTGAGGCCATTATGACCACGCACGTTTGGGATTACGCAATCGGCCAAGGCCTGCATCAGCAAGGAGGAAGGCCCGCGGGTCGCAAAGCCAGGACGGTGACTCAGATTCTGCGGGCGTCGTATCGGAAACACGTGCGCGACCGGGAGACGAAACTGGCGCTGAAGCGTTGCTTGCGGTAAGTTCAGGCGCATCTTCTCGGAAAGTTCACAATCCTCGTCTTGACGGCGCTTGAGCGGCGCTGCATGCGTGTGCGGCGAACCTCTCCTCTGTGAAAGACGAACCCAAGTCCAAACCCGCGTCGGCCCTGCCTTTTAAGACGGTGGCGGAGGAACTGAACTTTTTGCGAAAGACCTTCCGCGATCTCGCGGCGGCCTATACCTCGCAACTGGAATCGAGCATCGCCCATTTGCATGCGGCAGTGCAGCAGGATGGGGATTCGAAGAAAAAGCTGCCGGCCAGCCGCGTGTCGGATTTGCGTGACATGCTGATGCTGCTGCGCTCACTCGACGTGAAACCGGCGAAGGGGAAGCGACGGGATCTAAAGAAGGTGGAGAGCTTGGTGGAGGAGTTGCAGATGATTGTGGATCGGTGGGGCTGAGGAAAGTGCCAGGAGCCAAGGCGCGGCGTGGTCTGCGGGTGGTGGTTTGATGTGGAGTCAGGGCGCTTGCACGGCCCAAATAATTTTTGGTGCCTTCCTGTTCTGGATTCGCGAGTGGTTGGAAGTCGTAGAATCGGGCTTTCACCTGGATCTCGTTACTTGGCTCTTGGCACTTTCCCCGTTCCCACTACTCTCTCCGCCCCTATCTATGAAAACTTTCAAAATCGCTGTTCTCCCGGGCGATGGCATCGGGCCCGAAGTCATGGCTGAAGCGCGGCGCGTGCTCGCGGTCGCGGAGAAGAAATTTGGCTTTCAACTCCAGATGACCGAGGCCCGCGTCGGGGGCATCGCGATCGATGTGGATGGTCGCGCGCTGCCGGAAGAGACGGTGCGGATTTGCAGTGAATCGGATGCGATTCTTTTCGGCTCCGTCGGTGGACCGAAGTGGGAGACGCTGCCGCCGAACGAGCAGCCGGAACGCGCGGCATTGCTGCCGTTGCGCAAGCACTTCGCGCTCTTCGCCAATCTGCGCCCGGCGGTCTGCTTTCCGAAGCTGACGCATGCGTCGCCGGTCAAAGAGTCGCTCATCGAGGGCGGCTTCGATGTGCTCTGCGTGCGTGAACTCACGGGCGGCCTGTATTTCGGCCAGCCGAAAGGCCGTCACGAGGAGAATGGTGAGCCGGTGGCGATCGACACGATGATTTACAAGAAGAGCGAAATCGTGCGCATCGCGCATGTCGCCTTCAAGGCGGCGCAGGGCCGCAACAAGAAGCTCACGTCGATCGACAAGGCCAACGTACTTGAGAATGGCGTGCTGTGGCGCGCCACGGTGAATGAGATCGCCAAGGAGTATCCGGATGTGACGCTGAACCATCTCTACGTCGACAACGCGGCGATGCAGCTCGTCAAGAACCCGCGCGGTTTCGACGTAGTGCTGGCGGAGAATCTTTTCGGCGACATCCTGAGCGATGAAATGGCGATGATCGCCGGCTCGCTCGGCATGCTGCCCAGCGCCAGCCTCGGCCTGAAGGAGACGCCCACGGGGCGCTTCGGTCTATTCGAGCCGAGCGGCGGCACTGCGCCGGATATTGCCGGCAAAGGTATTGCCAATCCGATCGCGCAGATTCTTTCCGCGGCTATGATGTTGCGCTACTCGTTGAGCGAACATGCGGCAGCAGACGCCATCGAAGCTGCAGTCCGCAAGGTGATCGATGACGGCCTGCGCACCGGAGATATCTGGAGCGAAGGCACGCGTCGCGTCGGCACGACCGAAATGGGCGAGGCAATCGCCGCGGCGCTTTAGAGCATCTGCCGAAAGTAACTTCCGGATAAACGAGGTGAATTAGGAACGCAGGAAAGCAGGAAGGATTTGTTTTTCGTTCCTGTGTTCCTGCTTTCCTGATTCAAAATTCTATTCCGCCGGATTCGGAAACTTCTTTTGGCAGACTCTCTAGGTCAGAAATCGCTCTACCGGTTCGACGCCTTGATGGGTGTCGGGCCGGGAGCTGAGGGAGCCGTAGGAGAAGCTGCGGTTGCATCGGGCGCCGGTGCGGCCTTGGGCTGATCGGCCTTGCGCACGCTCCAGCTGAAAAGGCTGGAATTGCCGGTGTCGTGGACGGCTTTGAAATCTTGATTCAGTGCGGTGATGACGACCGCGAGGTGTTCTTTCTCATTCCAATCGAGGACGGCCACCGAAGTCTGGAAGCGCCGACCGCCAGAGAGATACTCGAAGACGAATTCACGGCACGGTTTGCCGGTGAGCATGAAGGGGCTGGGATTTTCCTGGAGGAGCTTCACTTCCTGGGCGTCGGAAGCCAGTTGCCTCTGACACCACTTGGCGAGGTCTTCGGAAGGGTAACTTGTGATTTCCGGAATGCCGGGAGCATGCGCGAGGACGAGCAATTTCATCACGGCCCCGTTGAAATCAGGTGGGTAGAGAGTGAACGTCGGTCCGCCGCCGCTGAAGTTCCAATTACCGGGCGGCTGATAACGAATCTTCCCTATGGTATCGGAAAACATGAGAACCGGAATCCGGACGCCCTCCAGCGGACGCCAGGTTTCCTGTGGAGTAAAGTCGAGAGCCCGCCCAGGCAAGGTGCTGAAAAGAAGTGAGGCGAGCCCCAGCGAGCGGACGACGAAAAGGGTCTTCACGTATCAGTATTGAATGCGCTCGCCGCGGCTGTAGGTATGGGCCACGCGGAAGCCGTGGGGATTGCTGTTTTGCAAGAGGGTATCGTAGTACCAGCGGCGCGACGGCGGGTTATAGCTGGCGTTGCTCCACGGGTGGGTGGCTTGCTCGGAGTCGTAGAGAAGCGCAAGCGCACCATAGATGGTGAAGTAAGCGGCGCTCCAGTCTTCGTGAAAGCGGGTGAAATTCTCGATACCGCCGCTGTAGGAGCTCGAAGTCGTG
This sequence comes from Chthoniobacter sp., assembly GCA_041287745.1. Lineage (GTDB taxonomy): Bacteria > Verrucomicrobiota > Verrucomicrobiia > Chthoniobacterales > Chthoniobacteraceae > Chthoniobacter. The sequence goes on from JBGGMZ010000124.1 coordinate 3,797, forward strand.
GGAACATTGCCGGCAACGATCGCGGTATTGACCGTGGTGCTGGTGGCGATGCGGACACCGACGGCGCTGGTGGAGTTGGCGTCGTTCCAAGCGTTGGAAAGGATGTTCACCGCATCGCCGACCACGGCGGCTGGCGCACGGTTGTAGGAACCGACCACCGGGCTCGGGGTATCGGTAGGCGGAGTGTAATTGACGCTGGTATTGGAAAGCGGCTGGGTGAGAGCGGTGCTGCCGGTGTTGTAGTCGCCCTGGATGTAGACCGGGTTGGGCGAGACGATGGTCATGCCGGCGCTCGGGAGTGTGCCGCCGTTGACCAGCTTCACCCCACGGGCACGTGAGCTCGTGACGTTGGTGCCAAGACCGGTGAGCGAGTTCACGATCTTGGTAGTCACGCTGGTGCCCACGCTGGTGTCGTTGATGAAGAGGAGGAAACCATCGCTGCTGCCCACGCTGTCCTTGAGCGTGCCGGCGTTCGCCGAGGAGGTGATCTTGCTCATATCGACGGTGACATTGCGCACGTTGTCCCCTTCGCGGACGTCATTGAGGGCGGTATTCGTGGTGACGGCACTCTGGATGGCCAGGTATTCCGTGCTGGTAACGGCGAGCGCCGTCGTGGATTGGCCGGCGTAGACGGTCAGCGTGTTGCTGGCATCGACGTAGATCCGATAGTCGGCATTTTTTACGAGGCGCTCGCTATCGACCGCGTCGAGTTGCAGCGGGTCCGTCTTGGTGGCGTCGGTGACTTCCTCGATGATTTCGTGGTAGCCGTTGTCGTTCGGGTTGCTGTTGGAGTCGGTATCGTTGGCGATGGGATCGTCCGTGAAATGGGGATCGAGGCTGCTGAGCGGAACGTCGAGGAGCTTTTGCTGTGCGCCAACGTGCGGGGGCGAACTGAGGCTCCAGTTATCGGAAAGACCGCCGGTAGTGATGTTCGGGGTCTCCGATCCGTAACGGGAATCTTCCGGGCGGAAGTTGAGAACCTGGCTGCCGGTGAAGGTGACGTCCTGCATGAAGTGCAGCGAATTGTGCGCAGTATAGAGATCGCCGCCGACATAGACCGAGCCGTCGACATACATGTCGGGACCGGGGTTGAACTCGACTTTGGTCTGCGTGCCGAAAAAGAAGTTGTCGAAGATGTTGCGGCCGGCGCGGCAGAAGATGCGCTGCACGGTGGCGGTCTTGCTGCTGGTGGCGCTGCGATACTGCACGGTCACGCTGGCGCGATAGTAGATGCGCACGCGCAGGCGCGAACTGGTGCCGTTTTCCAGGGTCGGGCGGCCATTGGTGTCC
>JBGGMZ010000125.1:0-16131 GCA_041287745.1 Chthoniobacter sp.
ATTCGCCGCAGAGTCATGCGCGCTGCTGAGCTGGTAGGTGTGGCTCATCACCAGCGAACGCACCATTTTCTTCACCGACCATCCATCCCGCATGAATTGCACGGCCAGCGCATCGAGCAACTCGGGATTGCTCGGCTTCTCTCCCGTTGCGCCGAAGTTATCCCCCGTGCGCACCAGCCCCTGGCCGAAGAGATACGACCAGATGCGATTCACCTCTACACGCGCGGTCAGCGGATTCGCCGACGAGGTGAGCCACTGCGCCAGCTCCAGCCGTCCACTGCCGTTGCTGGTGATCTTCGGCGCATCGTCTGTGGAAAGCACCGTGAGCATTCCCCGCGGCACCATTCCGCCCGGCTGGGCCACCTCACCGCGCACGAGCAACCGGGAATTGGTCGTGCGTCCATCCTGCACCCCCATCACCGCACCGCCGGTCGCCACCGTCACCGCCGCGGTCGGCGCAGGCCCGCCTTTCTTTTTCTTCTTCTTCGAGTTTTCCTTGCGATTCGGCATCGCCACCGGCACCGCAGGCGCCGCGCTATCGGCGACCAGTTGCTCAGTCGCCGGCGGGAGCGGGATCAGCGCCGATGCATTGCGGTTTTTGACGCCCGTGCCGCCTGTGCCGTAATAGGTCTGCGTGCTGCGGAAGATGCCCGCCATTGCGTAGTATTCCTTCTGCGGCACGGGATCGAATTTATGATCGTGGCAGCGCGCACAAGCCACCGTGAGCCCCAGCACGGCGCGCGACGTCGTGTCGATCTGCTCGTCCACCAGGTCCATCTCGAATTGCTCCGCGTTCTTCTCCTGCAGGCTCTTCGGCCCGAGCGCGAGGAATCCCGTGGCGGTCAAATGTGCGGCGTGTTCCATCCCGTCCTTCGCGGGCAAAAGATCCCCCGCGACCTGTTGGCGCACGAAAGCATCGTAGGGCACATCCGCATTCACCGCGGCGATCACCCAGTCGCGATACCGCCACGCCTCGGGAAAGGTAAAGTTGCGCTCCTTGCCCGTACTCTCTGCAAAGCGCGCCACGTCCAGCCAGTGGCGTCCCCAGCGCTCGCCAAATTGCGGCGCAGCCAGCAGCGCATCGACCAGCCGCGCATAGGCGTCGGGCGATTTGTCCTGCAAAAAGGCTTCCACCTGCTGCGGGGTGGGCGGCAGCCCGATGAGATCGAAATACACCCGCCGAACGAGCGATAGGCGGTCCGCATCCGCCACCGGATGCAGCCCCTGCGCCTCCTGCGCGGCGAGGATGAACTTGTCCACCTCCGTGCGCGGCCACGCTGAATCCTTCACCGCGGGCGCCGCTGCAGCCTTGGGTGCATGGAAAGCCCAAAGCGTCGCCTTGGCCTCCTTCGGATCGAGCACCTTCTTCGCCACCTTCGCCTCGCCATCGCGCGGGTCCGGGGCGCCCATCAGGATCCACTTTTCAAAGTCCGCGATTACGTTGTCCGGCAGTTTGCCGCCATCCTTCTCCGGTGGCATCTGCATGTCCTTGTCCTTCCAGTGCAGGGCGGTCACGAGCAGGCTTTCCTTGAGATTGCCCGGTACCACCGCATGCCCGTTGTCGCCGCCCATGCGAATGCCCTCACGCGTGTCCAGGAGCAGCCCGCCTTTCACTTTTTCTGATTGGGCCGAGTGGCACTTGTAGCACTTGTCCGCCAGCACCGGGCGGATGTTCTTTTCGAAGAAAGCGAGTTGATCCGGAGTCGGCTGCGCGGCCGGGTCGGGCGTCAGTGCAGCCACGCCGGTAGCCGTCGCGGCTAGAAGCGAGAGCCAGAGAAGAGCGAGTGCGCCGCTGCGGGATACTGTGGGGCGGCCATCCAGGCCGCCGGGGTGGAATATCGTACGCGGAATCATGGCTGGAAGGGGCATTCACAGACTTAACAGCGCGAGAAAGAAAAATTCGGACAGGCGACGTGAAGAAATTCTCGGCTCCGGGGTGTTTTAGCACGCCAAGCCGGTACGGTTTGACGGCCAAATGCCATCAGGCTAGGGTCGGAGCATGCTTGTTTCTTGGGGTCGTATCGCTTGGTTGCTGATTTTTGGCGCGCTCTTCCTGCCGGCCTGTGCCATCGCCCCGGTCGCTTATCGCACGCCGTTCAACGAGGCGGAGTTTGCTCCTTATCGCGGCGCTGGTTCGGCCAGCGTGAGTGGCACGCTCACCGTCCGCGGCGGTGACGATCAATGGCACATCGGCGACCAAAACAACGTGTCGCTCGTGCCCGTCACCAGCTACACGCGGGAGTTCGTCGATCGGTTCCTCGGCGATGGCCAAAACCTCAGCGCTTCTCCTCGTCTGCAATCCTACCTGCGATTCACCAAGACGGATGGTCAAGGCCACTTCCGCTTCGAGCGCATCCGCCCCGGAGAATACTTCATCATCGGCCTGGCGAGCTGGGGCGCCCCGGGAGAGAGTGATGCCCAGTGGGCGTGCGAACGAGTGCGCGTGGCCGGCGGACAGGCGGCCCAAGTGCAGCTTTCTCGCAACGTGCTGCATACGGGGAAAACGATGCTCATCGAGTGGCCCCCATTTTAAAACGCCTCGATCCGCCTTACCTCGCGCCCTCCTCGCTTCCAATCAAACGCCCTACCGCTCGCCCGCCCCGGCCACCGACTGCTTGCACTTCGGGCATTCCCCACGGGAAATGAGGCGGGTGTGCGGCGGCTCATAGAGCGATGCGCCGCAATGCGGGCAGACAAAGCCCAAGGCGATGCTCTGTTTCTTCGCCCAGCGTGAAACCAGCATCACCCCGCCGAGCGGCACCACGAGCGAACCGCCCAGGATGCTGAAGCCAAGCGTCCGCTGCGTCTGCGAAATCTTCAGTCCCGCGATGGTGAGGATAAACCACACGCCCACGATCCACACGAGGTAGCGGTTGTGGCTGCGGGCGATGGTGCGGAGCTTGCGGTCTAACTCAAGTGGAAGCGGAGCGGGCATGGGCGGGATATCGGATAGATCAGTCCATCGTCTCGATGACTGACAAGAGGAAACGGAATTGTGACGGCCACAGCACCCGGGAGAAAGCATTGCGCTGCGTTTTCTTCGACTGCCCGGAGTAAGGCACTGCGCTGTGAACTATCTGAGCGCGGGATGGAAGCTTGCCCCTGTAGCCACGGCGCTCTGCCGCCGTGTGGGGCGGCGCCGCCGCCTGGAACCCACCCCGCGTGCCAAAGCCAGAGACGGCCCTGAAGCAGTGGCTACGCCACTGCGCCCCGGCAGAGCGGGGCGGCTACAGCGCTGGCACACACCTCTGCACTTCAATGAAAACCGCTAGCTGCCGCGTCGGAGACTGCCCACAGTCTGCTGATACGCCTTGCGCAGGATAGCCAGATCGGAATCCACCGCGACGTGGGTGAAGCCGAGCTCGAGGTGCGGCTGGAGGTCGACTTGATCGCGAACGAGGATGCCGGCGGCTTTTCCCGCGGCCCGGGCGGCGGCGACGACGCTCGCGAGACACTGCTGGTAGCCACGCGGTGCAGCGGCTGGGCGGTTTTTGAGGTCGAACTGCAGATCGGCCGGGCCCACGAAGAGCACGTCGATGCCATCGACCGCAGCGATCTCTGCGGCGTGCTCCACGCCCTCGATGGTTTCGATCTGGGCGAGGATGAGCGGGGGCGACGTGGCCGGCCCGGGTGGATTCAGGCCGTAGTCGTAAGCCCGCACAGTGCGCGAGAGTCCGCGGTGACCGCGCGGGGCGTAGTGCGCAGCTTGCACGATGGCCTCGGCCTGCGCGGCGGAGTTCACATGCGGCACCATGATCCCCTGCGCACCCCAGTCGAGCACCCGCGCGATAAGATCCGCGTGCGGGGCGCCGACGCGCACGATGGGCGCGGTGCGGCTGCCGCGCAGTGCGCGGACCTGATGCGGCAGCGCCGCCTCGCTTTCGCAGCCGTGCTCGAGATCGAGCAGCACCCAATCGAAGCCGGAAAGGCCGATGAGTTCTGCAATGGCAGGCGAGCCGCTGGAGAGCCAGGTCCCGAGACGAAGAGCAGGAGTATTATTCACAGGATGGAGAGTTCGGCGTCGGTCTGGAGACCGCGCAGGGCCACGGCGAGGCGCTGTTGCGTGAACTGGCGGAGATCATCACCACGACTGCCCGCGCCGATGAGGAAGAATCCGTCTCCGCGCTCGAAGTAACCGGCGCCCACGCGGATTACCGCTTTGACGATCATATTGCGCAAGAGGTGCAACCAGAAGCGGCGGCGATGGTCCACAGGCAACGGCCGGATGCTTTGATAGCCCTCCATGGCTCGCGCGACGAAGTCGCCCCCGTGAAAGCAACCGAGCAGCGAGAGGTCATCCATGGGGTCGCCGGAGATGGCATCGTCCCAGTCGATGAACGCGGCGATTTCCTTTTCCGTGCCGAGGATATTCCAAAAGGCGAGATCCTTGTGGACGAGGCAGCCCTGCTCGATCGCGAGGAGGCCACGGTGCCGCTGGATCTCCGCCAGCATCGTGTCGGCCATGTCTTTTTCCAGGAATGCACGCTCGACGAGAAACTGCAGATGTCGCTCGAGATGGAGGAAGAAGTAATCTTCGTAACGCGCATGGTATCCTTCGAGCTGTTCTGTGCGGCGTAGAACTTCGGGATCGAAAGGGCCGAAGCCGGGCGGCTGCAACGCCTGCCAACGACCCACCGCGGCGCCGATGCCGAAGGCCACCTGCGCCACATCGAGGCGGCCTTCCTTGTCGAGCTGGTTCAAGTCGCTGTGCGGGATGTTCTCCAGGAGCTGCCAGGCGAAGGGCACGGTCCGGCGGCTGCCATCCACGCCATGCACCTGCGGTGCCGGGATACCCAACGCTCGCACCTCCGCGAGCACGCGTGATTCCACCTCGATGTAATCATCCCGCTCCGGTCCATCCTCGAGGCGGGCAAAGAATTCCGTGCCGTTCACCGCGGCGAGCCAGGTGACATGATTCCCCTGCCCCGACGCCGGGCGTAGCACGACTGGCTTGCCGGGAAAACGCTCCCGCAAGACTCCAGCAAACTGTCTCTCGCAGACGCCGCGACGGAAATCGGCGTTGGTCCCGTGGAAGGCCGCAGCGCGGTCGCATTTCCAATAATAGATGCTGCGGCGCGGATGCGTGCGATTCGCGGGCGGACGCGCCCGCCAGATGCTGGCCACGATGCTGCCGACGATATTCTGGACCACGCCGCTGAAGACGGCGGGAACGGCGGTGAGCGGATGCGCGGGAAAATTCTCCCGCGCCAGCACGGCAGCGAGGCCGCCATTCTGCATACCCACCTCGATGGAGATCGTGCGGGCCACATCCTCCGGATAGCGGAACAACCGCGCGATGGCGTAACCGACGCCGAAGCCCATGAGATGCAGCAGCGCGGCAGCGACCAGGAGCTTGCCGGCATTGGCCACCACGGCCGACGCATTGAGGGCCACGATGCCGCCGGTGATGAAGAGAATCGCGACCACCGACACGACGGGGCTAAATGGAGTGACCCGGGTCACCGCTCGCGGGAACCGCCAATTGAAAAAGACACCGAGCAGGACCGGGCCCACCGCGATCTGCAACGTGGAGAGGCAGAGCTTCAGCGCGTCCACGGGCACGTAAGTGCCGGCGAGCGTCTTGCACCACAGGGGCGTCATGATGAACGCCAACAACGTGGAAGTCAGCGTGACCATCACCGCCAGTGCCACATTCGCCCGCGCCAGGAAGCTGATCACATTGGATGCCGTGCCCGACGGACACGACGCGACGAGGATGAGCCCTACCGCGAGGCTGGGCTCGAGGTGCAATACCCGGGCGATGGCCCAGCCAGAAAGCGGCATGATGGTGTAGTGCGCGAGGAAGCCGAGCGCGAGCGAGCCGGGTAATCGGAACAGGCGGCGGAAATCATCCAGCGTGAGGGTGAGGCCCATGCTGAGCATGACCAGCGTGAGGGCCCATACCACCCACGGTCCGCGAAACCAACTGAGCGTCTCCGGCCTCACCAAGCCGACCACGGCGAAGGCGATCAACCAAAGCAGGTAGAAGTCCGTAAACCAGGAACCGCGATGTTTGCCGTGGCTCATAGGTTGAGGCTGGCAAACATCCGCGTGATCGAATTTGGACCCGCATCCGGCAGCAAGACAGGCGCTGTAGCCACGGCGCTCTGCCGCCGTGTGGGAGCAAGCACGGAACGGAAACCAGTCGGAGTGACGGGCGCTTTGCTTCCAGCCGAGGACGACCGAGGCCAGTCGTCCCTACCAGCGATGGCTTTTCGCCCAATGAAAGAACAGCCGAACGGTAGACGTAGGCTTGCGCCCACACGGCGGCAGAGCGCCGTGGCTACAGTGGCTATCCTACTTCGGGAGATTATCCTCATTTCCGGGCGCAAATATTGGTCCACTTCCGGGCTCATGGGAGCGGCGGGAGCTTCGCGGAGTAGACGACCGCGCGGTGGCGGTTGTCATCGTAGGCAAAGTGCAGCCATTGTTTGTCGGTGCTCACGAAGCCATCGGGATAGTTGAGGCGGCCTTTCGGACCATCGGTGGATTCCGGCACGAGCACGCGCTGGTAAGGCCAGGTCTTCATGCCGTCGAAGCTGATCCAGAGCGAGAGCGGGCTGCGGTGCTTGCTGTTCGGATTGTGCAGCATCGCGACGGTGTTGCCGCCCAGTGGGTAGAGCGTGGCTTTGCTGCCGGGATTCGGCACTGAGGTGACGGAGGCGTATTCCGGCCACGTCTTGCCACCATCCTTCGACTCCGCGTAGTAGAGCAGGCCGCCGAGCGAATCGGCGCGGATGACCATCCCGATACGACCGTCACCGAACTCAACGAGATTGTTTTCCGCCCAGCCGAAGTAGCGGTCATTTGGCGTAAGTCGAATGTCGCCGTGCTCGCTCCATGTCTTGCCTCCGTCGCTGCTGATGAGCACGCCGTTGCGCGGATTGGTGAAGGCACGATCGAGCGGCGCCTTGTCCTGCTCATCGGCGGGGCCGACGTAATGCTGGAAGGGCACCATGATGCGGCCATCATGAGTGAAGATGTGATTGCGAATGAAGGTGCGCTCCTTCAAGCGACCGGGCACCTCGCTCGGTTTGCTCCACGTCTTGAAGGAATCGTCGCTGGTCAGGAACCACGAGCGCCAGTCATTTGCCCAATGCTTCGAGTGGGTGGAGAAGAAGAGGATGGACCGGCCATCGAGATTGTAGAGCTCCGTGGGGCCCTGGCCGATGGTCTTGCCCTCGCGAGGAAAGCCCACGTCAAATTGCTCGAGTGGCGTCCAGCTCTTGCCGTGATAGTGGCTGCGCGTCACCCCGGTGTAGTTGAGCGGCGAGGGCTCGACGTCACCACCCGCGAGCATGAAGAGGATCCACGAGCCATCCGGCAATTCGCGCAGGGTGGTGTCGCAGACCATTTTGTTCGGCGTCACACCATCGTAGGCGAAGGTGTGCGAGTCCTGCTTGGCGTCTTCCTCGGCTTGCGCGGTCCACTTGGCGTCGGGGCGGATCGGGCCGGGCACAGCGGGTGCGAATGCTTTATTGATCAGCAAACGCGGCTTGGCACCCGCGGACTGAAATTTCTGCGCGGCGATGTCTTCCTCGCGGAATTTCGCGAGGAGGATTTCCGCGTCGGTGTGGCGGTTCCAATCGTAGGAGAGATAGATCGTGCCGTCCGGCGCCTGGACGCCATCGGGATACGAGACCATGGCGCGGTCATCGAGCAGCAGGCCCTTGCCCCACGTTTTGCCATCGTCGCTGGAGAGGAAGGCGGTGAGGCTGGAACGGCGCGGGAGGCGCGCTTCGATCGGCCCGTTTTTCACCAGCAGGAGATTGCCGGAGGCGAGGCGGCGGATGAAGAAACGCGCGCTCGGGTTTTGAATCGCGGAAGGCTGTGGCTCACTCCACGTCGCGCCTTTGTCCGTGGAGAAACTTTCGCTGATGCCTTTCTTCGTGCGAGCCAGCATCCACAGGCGGCTGTCGTACAGTTCCACGACCATGTGTTCGTCGAAATCCGTGCCCGGGAAGGCGACGCCACCGCGGCGGGTCCACGTCTTGCCCTGGTCGGTGCTGGCGAAGACATTGGCCATGCGGATGTCGTCGAGTTCGTGGTGCGCTTCTTTCAACAAGGCGGGGCCGATGCGATCGCGCGTCCAGAGCGCCACGGGGAGCAGCCAGTCGCCATTCGAGAGCACGGTCGGTTTATTCAGCGTGCAGCCGTCGGCGAAGCGGGTGGGCTTTGACCACACGGGCTCTTCGGCATCGGGATTATCGCAGGTGATGTACCAGTCGCCGTCGCGTCCGTCGAAATAGCCGAGGCTCTGGTCGAAGAAGAGCCAGAGCTTGCCGCTCGGGTCAGTCCAGAGATTGCCCACCAGCGCGCGGCGCTGCGGGGCATTGGGCGGATCGGTGGGATCGATGACGACGCGCGGCTTCGACCATTTCGTGCCGCCGTCGTCGCTCGTGGCCAGCATGAAGTAACCATTCGGGTTGTCGCCATTGCCCACCCAGCAGGCCCAGAGGCGGCCCTTCGGCGTGCGCTCGATACCGATGATCATGTTGCCCGGCCGCACTTGGTCGTCGTACTCGGGACCGGGGTGGATGTTGACCACCGGCGGCTCGAGCGAGAGGTCGAGGAGCTCTTTGGACGGCACGGCTTCGGCGGCGGCGGAAACGACGCCGGCGAGAGCGATCAAAGGAAGGAGGCAACGCGAAAACAGAGACGGGATCATGGCAGGGGGTGAATGACGGGAGAACTCTTGCCACACGGGGAATTGACCGGACAAAGGAAACGTCGTGTTATGATAACACTGTGCCGGCCCATTCTTCCGTCAGTTTGCAAACCATCGCCGCAAAAGCCGGCGTCTCCGCCATGACCGCGTCGCGGGTGCTGCGCAATTCCCCGCGCGTGGCGCCAGCCACCCGCCGTCGCGTGCTCGCGGCAGCGCGCGCCTTGAAGTATCAGCCCGACCCGCACCTCTCACGACTCATGAGCGTGGTGCGCAGTCGCAAGACGCCGCGCCTGCGGGCGGTGATTGCGGTAGTGCGCGAGGATTTGCCGCAGGATGAGCTGCACGCGCCGAATTATCAATACGTGGGTATCCGCGATATCCGTGGGCGCGCGGAACAGCACGGCTACCACGCGGAGGAATTCTGGCTGGGGCGCGAGGGGGTCGGACCGGAGCGACTGAGCGACATCCTACACGCGCGCGGGATCGAGGGGCTCATCGTTTCCCCGCAATCTTCCCGCATGCTTTGCGCGCAGCTCGACTACACGCGCTTTGCCGCAGTGACGTTTGGCTACGGGCTGCAGCATCCGTCGCTGCATCGCGTGGCGGGGAATATGACGGTGGGCATTCAGGCCGCGGTGGCGCAACTTCGCGTGCGGGGTTACCGGCGGATCGGGTTGGCCATCACGCAATGGGTCGACACTCGCGCCCAGCAGGCCTACAGCGGTGCGATGCTGCAGGTGCAGCAGGCGATGGCGCGCCAGGACCGCGTGCCGATCCTTCTCTTTCCGCACAATGACCTTAGCCGCGGAGCCGGTGTATTCCGCAAGTGGATCAAGGCGCATCGACCCGACGCGCTCATCTCCTTTGACACGCACGTACCCGAATGGCTGCGGCAGCTCGGCCTGCGCATTCCGGAGGACATCGGCCTCGTCGTCCACGACTGGGCGGAGTCGATGCGCGGCTTCGCTGGCATTTTCCAGCGGCGCGACCACATCGCCGTCGCGGCCGTGGATCTCGTGGCCACACAGCTCTTGCATCACGAGCGTGGCGTGCCGGAAGTGCCGCGGCAGATTCTCATCCCACCGGCGTGGGTCGAAGGGTCGAGCATACGCCCCCAAAGCCAGAGGGGTGACCCGTAAAAAGCCTGTCCAAAATCGCTGGGAACCGGACTTAATGGGTAATTCCGTCATCCCTATGCGTCTCCCCCGTTTCCTCTGCCTTCTCCTTCTCTCGGCCACTGCGGCGTTCGCCGAAGACTACGATGTGGTCGTTTACAGCGGCGTGCCGTGCGGCATCAGCGCATCCATCGCCGCAGCTCGCGAGGGTGCGAAGACCTTGCTCATCGAGCCTACGCGGCATGTCGGCGGGTTAAACACGAGTGGGCTGAATACCGCGGAAACCGAGCACATGCTCAAGTGGACCTTTGGCGGGATCGCGCAGGAATTCTACACGCGACTCGGGCAGCATTACGGGAAGCCGGGGCCGGCGTATTACTTCGAGTCGGGCGTGGCGGAGAAAACCTTCCTCGCCATGCTGAATGAAGCGAAGGTCGAGGTGCGCTACAGCTTGCGCGTGGACAAGGTGGAGAAGGACGGCGCGCGCATTCGCAGCATCACCCTCAGCGACGGGTCGAAGGTGAAGGCGAAGGTCTTCATCGACGCGGGTTACGAGGGCGATCTGATGGCCCGTGCGGGGGTGGGCTACACGTGGGGCCGTGAGGCGCGCGATGAATTCAATGAAGAAGCGGCGGGCATCCGCTTCGACAAGACGCCGCGTAAAGCCGCGACGGTGGATGATACCGGCAAGCTGCTGCCCGGGATGAGCGGCTGGGCGAAGGATTTCAAGGAACTCGCCGCGGACAAGACGGTGATGAATTACAACTGGCGCCTGTGCTTTTCCAAGGATCCCGAGTGGCGCGTGCCGATGCCGGCGCCGGTGCAGTACAATCGCGCGCGTTATCGGCTGCTGGAGAATTGGCTCCGCGAGAAGACCGCCGCCGGGCAGGACGTGAAGCTCACGGACATCATCGATCTCTACGGCCACGCGCCAAACCGCCCGGACAAAAAGGAAGTGAACAACAAGCAGGCCGCGATCATTTCTATCGGCGACTTCGGTGCGCAGCGGGAATATCCCGATGCCGATTACGAGACGCGCGAGAAGATCATCGCCGAGCACACCGATTACACACTCGGTCTTTTCCATTTCCTCGCGACCGATGACGCCGTGCCGGAAAAGCTGCGCGCCGAGACCGCGCAGTGGGGCCTGCACAAGGAGGAGTTTCCCGACAACGGACATTGGCCTTACCAAGTCTACGTGCGCGAGGCGCGGCGGATGCGCGGCGCTTTCGTCGTGACCCAGCGCGACGTGCAGGAGGATCGCCACAAGACCGACTCGATCGCCATGGGCAGTCATTTCATCGATTGCCACCACGTGCAGCGACTGGCCGTTTCGCCCACGGAATTCATCAATGAAGGGCGCATCTGGCGCGTGGGTTACGCGTATCAGATCCCCTATCGCGCGCTCACGCCGAAGGCCGCGGAATGCACCAACCTGCTCGTCGCCGGCGCGGCCAGCTACACGCATGTCGCCTTTTGCACCTACCGCCTCGAGAGCACCTGGATGATGGGGGGCCACGCGGCTGGTGTCGCCGCCGCGCAAGCGGCTCGCGAGAGCAAGGACGTGCAGGCCATTGACGTTCCCGCGCTGCAGGAGAAGCTGCGCGAGCAAAAGCAGATCATCGATTTCCTGCCAGACCAGCCGGAGAAATTCCCGACCACCAAGGAGGTCGAGTTTTAATCGGGCCGGCAAAGGCATTTCCGCCATTGTCTCCCGCGCAACCGTGAGAGACACTTTGGGGCGAACGCCATGCCCTCATTCGACATCGTCTCGGAAATCGACAAACAGGAAATCGACAACGCCATCAACCAGGCGGTCAAAGAGCTGACCACGCGCTTTGACTTCAAAGGCAGCACCGCCACGATCGAGTGGAACGAGAAGGAGTCGAAGATCGAGCTGAAGGCGGAGGATGGCTCGCGGCTCAAGTCGCTTCACGACATCGTGACCGGCAAGCTGGCCAAGCGCGGCGTGGACTTGCGTAATGTCGACCGCAAGGACCCAGCCATCTCGCCGCTCGGCCATGCCACGCAGGATTTCATCATCAAGCAGGGCCTCGACGGCGACAAGGCGAAGGAGATCGTGAAGGCGATCAAGGAGCAAACCTTCAAGGTGCAGAGCGCACTGCAAGAGAGGCAGATCCGCGTGACGGGCAAGAAGCGCGATGAATTGCAGGAAGTCATCGCCTTCCTGCGCAGCCGCGATTTCGACGTCTTGCTCTCGTTTAAGAACTTCCGCGACTAGACGCACTCGGGGGGCGCGTTGGCTTCGTTATAAAGTGCAGAATCTTTGTCCAAGATCGCCGTCGCTGGACTTACCCGGTCACTTCCACCACGCAACATGAAACGAATCCTTCTCGCCCTCGCCCTGGCTCTTCCGCTCACTGCTCTCGCCGAGGAACCGCTCGAGGTCAGCGGCATTTATCCGCACCTCGCTTCGTTCAATAGCAATGGCGAGTGCGGCATCGGAGCGGTGGTGCCGTGGGCGGGCAAGCTGTGGTGGCTCACCTACCCGCCGCACCTCACACACGGCAGCCCGGGAGACAAACTTTACTCCATCGCGCCGGACATGCAGACGCTGGAGATCGCACCGGAGAGCGTGGGCGGCACGCACGCCTGCCGCATGATTCACAAGGAATCGAACCAGCTCATCATCGGCCCCTACTTCATCGACGCCGAGGGGCACGTGCGCGCGGTGGATGTAAAGACGCAACTCGTGGGCCGCATGACGGCGATCGCCCGACATCTCACCGACCCGGCAAATCTCGTCTACTTCTACGACATGGAGGGCGCCGTCTACGAAGTGGACGTCCACTCCCTCGCGGTGAAAAAGCTCTTCACCAAGCCCGTGCCGGGCTGGCACGGCAAGGGCGCCTACACGGCACAGGGGCGGCTGGTGATCGCGAACAATGGTGAAGAACCAGTGGGCGGCATCAAGATCGAGCACCTCGCCGAGGAACCACCGAAGTCCGACGAAGATCGCGGCGTGCTGGCCGAGTATGATGGCAAGGACTGGCGCATCATCGAGCGGCATCAGTTCACCGACGTCACTGGACCCGGCGGAATCAATGGCTCCCCCGATGACAAAGCGCCGCTCTGGACGATCGGCTGGGACAAGCGCAGCGTGATCCTCAAACTGCTCGACGGCGGCGAATGGTCCACCTACCGCCTGCCGAAGGGCTCGATGGCTTTTGATCCGGCGCACGGCTGGTACACGGAATGGCCGCGCATCCGCGAGGTCAATGGCGGCAAATTCCTGATGGATATGCACGGGCAGTTTTTCGATTTCCCGCGCACATTCTCGAAGGCGAACACCGCGGGCATCCGCCCGCTCGCCACGCACCTGCGCTATGTGCCGGACTTCTGCGCTTGGGGCGACAAGCTCGTGGTCGCCAGCGACGACACCAGCATCATGCGCAATCCCCTCGCGGGCCAATCGCAGTCGAACCTGTGGTTTGGCAAGCTCGACGATCTCAAGACGTGGGGGCCGGCTGCGGGATGGGGCGGCGTGTGGGTGAGTGACCCCGTAAAGGCGGGCGTGCCGAGCGATCCTTTCCAATTCTCCGGCTGGCAGAATCGCGACCTGCACCTCGCGAATGATGGAGATGTTGCGGTGACGTTTACCATCGAAGCCGATGCCGCCGGCAACGGCACCTGGCAGACGCTGGAGACCATCTCCGTGCCCGCGCACGGCGGCGCCCACCATGAGTTCGCCGGAAGCGCGCAAGCGGAGTGGGTGCGACTGAAGGCCAGCGCCGACACGAAGGCCACCGCTTACTTCCACTGTTGGAATCTCAACCCTCATCCGGCCTCGACCGCCACGCCCCAGATCGATGCCACGAAGGCCGCGCTCATCCGACCAGCTCAAGGCAATCGCAACCTGCAGGTCGTCACGCCGAATGGCTATTACGAGGTGGACGAAACGCTCACCTTCACCGCGAAGGATCAGCCCGGTGGCTTGGAGAAGACGCTGCCGAAGTTGCAGATCCCCGCCGTCGCGAGCGTGGACGCCGCATCCGCCATCGTCACCGATCACCTCGGCCGGCGCTGGCGCCTCCCGAAGACCGATGCCGCCTACGATGCCCCCTCCACACCACTGCGAGCCGTGCGCGAGGTAGAGAGCGAACGCTTCCTCGGCAACATCCACGGCATCCTTTACGAGATCCCGCGCGCCACGGGGAAAGGAGATTTCGACCCACCAGATTTCCAGAGGATGAAGCCCCTCACCACGCATCGCTCGGCGCTGGTCGACTTCTGCACGTGGCGCGGGCTGATGGTCATTTCCGGCGGCGCGGCGGTGCCCGGTGCGGGCCGCACTGTCACTTCGCCCGATGGCAAGGTGTCGCTGTGGTTTGGCAAAACGGACGACCTATGGAAATTCGGCAAAGCCGTGGGCCACGGCGGGCCGTGGAAGGACACCAATGTGCGCGCCGGTGCTCCGAGCGAGCCGTACCTCATGACGAACTTCGATCGCAAGAAGCTCACGTTGGAGCAGGATTCCGGCGGCGTCGTAAATTTCTCTGTGCAGGTGGATTTCCTCGCCAACGGCACCTGGCATGAAGTCACAAAAATCTCCGTCCCACCGAAGGCGGCCACGCACTATGAATTTCCCGCCGGCTTTAGCGCTCACTGGGTGCGTTTCGTCGCGGACGCGGACGCAACGGCGTCGGCCACGCTCGACTACGAATAAATTGGCCCGCGGAAGCGGCAAGGGTTATATGCCATCACTCGCATTTACCCCACGCCATGCCTGAAGAATCCCCCTCATCCGTCAAAGCCCGCTACATCATGATCGGCGGCTTCCTGGGCGCCGGCAAGACCACCGCCGTTGCCAAGCTCGCCCAGCGCCTCACCGAGCGTGGCTTGAAAGTCGGCCTCATCACAAATGACCAGGGTCGCGAACTCGTCGACACGCAGATGCTGCGGGCGAAGGGCTTTGCCACGGAAGAGATTCCCGGCGGCTGCTTCTGCTGCCGTTTCAATTCGCTCGTCGACGCCGCGGAACGCCTGACCAGCGCGACTCATCCCGACGTTTTCATCGCTGAGCCGGTGGGCAGTTGCACCGATCTCGTCGCCACGGTCACCTATCCGTTGCGCCGCATTTATGGAGATCACTTTACGATCGCGCCGGTGAGTGTGCTGGTCGATCCCATTCGCGCCGCCCGCGTGCTGGGCTTGGAAACCGGTGGCAACTTTTCCGAGAAGGTCGTCTACATCTACAAGAAGCAACTCGAGGAAGCGGACATCCTCGTGATCAACAAGCTCGACCTGCTGAGCCCCGAGCGCGTCGAGCAATTGCACGCCGGACTCGGCGCGCAATTTCCTCGCGCGGAAATTCTTACCATCTCCGCGCGCGAAGGCACGAATCTCGACACCTGGTTTTCCAAGCTCGAGAATGACGTCCACGGCGCCAGCCCGACGATGGAGGTGGACTACGATCTCTATGCCGATGGCGAGGCACTGCTCGGCTGGCTGAACGCCACCGTTCATCTCGAGGCCACCACGCCCTTCGATGCCGAACGTGTGCTGACAGAGCTCGCGCGAGAGATTCAGGATCGCCTGCGCGTACAGCGGGCAGAGGTGGCGCACTTGAAGATGACTTACAGTCCCGACGAAGCGCTCGCCGGCGAGATCGCAGCGGTCAACCTCGTGCGCAATGATTTCGTACCGGAGCTTTCGCTCAAATTGCCAGAGCCATCGAAACGCGGCCAGCTCATCATCAATCTGCGCGCGGAAAACGCGCCTGAGGCGCTGGCGCAGACGATTCGCGATGCCTTGCACGCAGTGCAGGTGGCGACGCCCACGCTGACGGTGCGGCTGCAGCACCTCGAGCATTTCCGGCCGGGCCGACCGACACCGACGCATCGGGACCAGTTGCCGGCAGTGGGGTAGAGAGCTAACTCTCGTGAGGACTAAACACCCTCACCGACATTTCGCCACTCTGGCATTCCCTCTTTCCAGAAAAGGGGCTGGCCGCGGATTGCTCTATCCGTGTTCATCCGTGGCTAGTGTCCTGTCAGCCGAGTGATTTGCATAATTCGGGGCGCCATTTTGGGAAGCATTGGTAATTCACCACGAAGACGCGAAGGCACGAAGGGGTAAAGTGTGATGGCTGTTGCTGAGATTACTCCCACCTTCGTGCCTTCGCGTCTTCGTGGTGATCTTTCTTCTCCATGCCCGATTTATGCAGCGGACTTCCCTGACAGGACACTAGCAGCCTGTCGGACTTAACCCGAAAATCAACCGAGCACAGGGATGGAGGGCGGAGAGGTAGGGCGAGTGAGAAGCGGGACAAGGTTAGCCTTGGCGGCGGTGGCTGAGCCGCCGGCAAGGCACGGGTTGGTTGCACAC
>JBGGMZ010000126.1:0-2670 GCA_041287745.1 Chthoniobacter sp.
GTGTGCAACCAACCCGTGCCTTGCCGGCGGCTCAGCCACCGCCGCCAAGGCTAACCTTGTCCCGCTTCTCACTCGCCCTACCTCTCCGCCCTCCATCCCTGTGCTCGGTTGATTTTCGGGTTAAGTCCGACAGGCTGCTAGCCGCCATCAAATCTCATTCGGCCCCTTCGGCTCCGGGTGGCCGTGATGATGGACCTGCGCGATGCCTTGAGCCACGTATCCCATGCCGGAGAGCAGGGTGAAGATGCCGGCCAGCCACACGGGGATATCGAGGAAGGCCACGTCGAGATTCCAGCGGCCGACGACGAGGTTTCTTTGAAACGGATTGTACTGCAGCATGAAAACGCCGATCGCGACCATCTGCAGCGCGGTGGCCGTCTTCCCCATCCAACTCGGCTTCACATGCACGCTGCCATTCAGGAAGTGCAACGTGAGCGTGCCGATGACGATGACCGCGTCCCGCGTTACGACGAGCACGGCAAACCAGGCGGGAAACTCGTGGGCCCAATTCGAGACACTGAGGGTGATGATGCCCGCGAGGAGCAGGCCTTTGTCGGCGATGGGATCGAGCACCACGCCGAGGCGGCTGCGCTGGTTGAAACGGCGGGCAATGTAGCCGTCGAGGCCATCGCTGGCCGCCGCGGTCACGAAGATGGCGATGGCTGCCCAGCGCTGCCACTCCAGGGGCGTGCCACTCTGCACGCTGCGGCCATAGTAGATCGCCATCATGACGAAAACGGGGATGAGCAAAATCCGCGTGATGGTAATTTTGTTCGCCGTGGTCATGGAGCCACCACGATGAAACGGGAATTGCAGCTGGAAGGCAACCGCGCCTTGGCGTTTGATGGATGGCGCGATGGGTCTGCTCTCCCTTTTTAACGACAAACCGTCCACGACCGGCGCCGTGACGATGGAATCCATGGAGGATGTCGAGGACGTGTGGCGGCACACGCCATTCACTTCTCTGCCCGCCGGCGAAGACGTGCAATCCGTCCATGTCCGCGGACGGACTCCGGTGCTCATCCCGTCGTACGTGGCGGACTTTGCACTGCGCTGCACGGAGTTTCGGCCGCTGGCTGAGCACATCGCCCTGCATGCGGAATCGCAGGCGTGGGGCAGCCTCGAGATCGAGGCGCTGCGCTCCTGGATGCGAAGAGTCCGGGAGGTAGGCATGTTCATCTCGCGAGGAGATTTGCACGCGCGCGCTGCGGCCATGCGCGACTCGCAGGGATCGCCGGCGAAGATTACGGCAATCGGTTTTTCCACCGGTGGAGACCGCATGGAGACGTTGACGCGTGGGCTCACGAGCTTCGTGGAAAACGCGCGAGCCCATGGGCGGATGGCGGATTTCATCGTGGCCGACAGCTCGCCCCACCCGGCACACCGGGGGCGGCTTCGTGCGCAGACGGGAGAGCTCTCGCGGGATTTGGATTTGCAGGTGCGCTATCTCGGCGAGCCGGAAAAGCGACGGATGGCGGCGGAATTGATCCGCCGCAGCGGATGCCGTCCGGAGGCAGTGGAGTTTGGATTGTTCGATCCCTACGGGGCGGGCTCCGCTGCGGGAGCGAATCGCAACGCACTTTTGCTGCACGAAGCGGGCGGTGTGCTCTCGATCGCGGATGACGGCGTGATGTGCGAATTTGCCGCAGCGTCCCGGGCGGAGTCGCGCCTGGCGATTTTCTCCGATAGCGATCCCTACGAGCGCTGGATATTCGGCGATCGGGAAGGCGCGCACCAGGCGGTCACTTTTGAAGCGCGCGACTACCTCGCGGAGCACGAAAAGCTGCTCGGCCGCGATCTTGGAGACTTGCTGGAGGGCACGCGCGCAGGCGATCTCGATTTGAGCAACGTCGGTCTCGGGCTGTTGCGGTTGCTGGAGTTTGGCGCGGCACGCGTGCGGACGACTTTCACGGGCTATGCCGGGGCTTTGGACATCCCGACCTCAAGCTTCTATTTTTTCCAAAAAGGGAATCACCGCGTGCGTTTCTCGGACTCGGGCGCGGACTACCGCGCCGGCGGAGCGGGTCGCAGCCTGCTGGTGCGCGTACCGCTGCCGGCACTGGGCGACGATAGCGTGTCGCCGGGCATGGCCATGGGGCTGGATCACCGCGAACTGCTGCCTCCTTTCTTTCCCGTGCTCCAGTCGGAAGCTGCGGTCTTTGCCTCGGCGGCGTGGCAGTGCTGCACAGGCTCCGTCTCGGGGCATCTGCCGCTGTCCCTTCGCTGCGAAGCTACGGCGGGGGCATCTCTGCCGCCCTCGGCTGGGCAGCATCGCGAGCGGCCGGCGGCGCCATTTGAGTTTGCACAGATCGTGCGTGCGATCATGGCGACGCATCCGGCTTCACCGCACTCCGACACGGCGGTCCGCTTGCAACAGCTCGGGCGGCATCTTTCGGGATTTGCC
The DNA here is from genome assembly GCA_041287745.1 of Chthoniobacter sp. GTDB lineage: Bacteria > Verrucomicrobiota > Verrucomicrobiia > Chthoniobacterales > Chthoniobacteraceae > Chthoniobacter. The sequence goes on from JBGGMZ010000126.1 coordinate 2,405, forward strand.
GCACAGCCGGCTGCCGATTTCCGGGAGGAACTCCATCGAGTCGTGCTCGAGCGGGGAAGCCACCAGATCATGGCGCTGGAGGAGTCGTTGCGGGCCGAGACGGACGCACCGGAATTCTGGCGACGCGACATGCAGGAGCTCATCGACCACACCCGCGAGGCCATCGAGCGCGAGGACTTTGATGTTTCGTACGAACTCAAAGCCGGGCGTACCCTGGAGGAGAACCGCGAGCTCATGCAAAAGTTCATCCGCGGCTACGGAATACT
>JBGGMZ010000127.1:0-4991 GCA_041287745.1 Chthoniobacter sp.
GTGTGCAACCAACCCGTGCCTTGCCGGCGGCTCAGCCACCGCCGCCAAGGCTAACCTTGTCCCGCTTCTCACTCGCCCTACCTCTCCGCCCTCCATCCCTGTGCTCGGTTGATTTTCGGGTTAAGTCCGACAGGCTGCTAGAGAGCAAATAGCAAAAGTGACTTCCGGCTTTCTGGCCGGAGAATAAACGGATTCCGGCGTTTATGTTATTGCGCCGCCGTCGGCGCGTTTGCGTCGCTGCGGTAGAGATCCATGCGTCCCCGGGCGCCCATCCATTTCAGGCTGCTACTGGTCACGCGTTTGGCGTCCTCACCTTTCGTGTCGATCACTTGCAGGTCGTGAGGTGAATCCCCGGCACTGGTCGCATAGCTCACCGACAGCCGGGAATTCATGTTGCCGAAGAGCGGACGGCTTTCCGCCATATTGCCTACGGGCCGCACGTACGCGCCGAAGATTTCCGTGCTCGCCCCGGCTTCGGTGGAGAGCACGCCGCTCTCGCCGCCAGCGCTGAGCCCGAGGCACCAGATGCTCGCCCCATGGCTGAAGATGCCGTGCTTCTCGCCATTCCACTGGCGCGCCCAGACGGATTGCGGCTGGCTGAACTGAAAGTCGGCGCCTTCCACATCTTCCATGAAGAGCTTCCCGCATCCCTTGCCATTGTCATAGTGGCCGGGGCAGGTGCTCTTTAGCACCAGCGTCGCCGCGGAATCGTGGCGCAGACCGTCGATTTCCAGGCCTTCGAGCACGACCACGCGCTTGGCGCCGGGTTGGTCGAAAATCATCGCTGGATCATCCGATGTCAGGTTGCCGCTGTGCACGATGCGACTATGCAGGCCGAAAAGGCGGTCGACCTGCCCGCGCAGATGCACCGGCGAATTCACCGAGTAAGTTCCCGGCGGAAAATAAATCGTTTTCGCCTCGGAATCGATCGCGGCCTGGATCGCCGGCGCCCAATCCTCATCCAGCTTCTTGTCCGCGAATTTCAGGATGTTCACCCAGTCTTTGTGGATATCCCCCCATGGCACCTCCGGCGTGTTTTCCACGGGAAGCTTGAGTGTCTTCGTCGGCTCGCCATGGCCGGAAATAACGTGGTCGCCGATGTATTCATCGACCCTGGGTCCGGCGATCGTCGATTCCTTCCACTCTTTCGTCTTGTCGTCCACCAGCTCCCGTTTGCGGATCGCCGACTTGTAACCCGCAGTCTCCACGCGCAGGGCGCAAAGCGCGCCTTCGCATTGCATCGCCACTGCGTCCTTGGTCCCGCCTTTCAGCGTGGAATCGAGAAGTGTGACCATGGAGCCAGCGCCCATGCTCATCAGCGCGGGCACCTTGTTCGTACTGGTGAGCCCGCGGATGGCCAGGATGCCCTCCATGTTCTTGATGCCGGCGAGCCGCTGGCCCTCGAGCGCGATCTGCTCCAGCGTCATCGTCGATTCCGCACCATTCGACTCGATCCCATTATCGAAGCCTTTGACCCGGACGTTCTTGATCAATCCCGCTCCGCCCGCCTTCGGTGCCAGCTCGAGTCCGGTGAGTCCGGCGCCGTCATCGCTGCGAATCGTCAGGTCCTCCAGCCTCTGCAGTAACCCGGATTGGATCACCAGGCCCTTCGCGCCTGGGTTGCCCTTGCCGGTGTCGATCGTGAGGTGACTGATCGTGATCCCGGCGTCGTTCATCGTTCCCGCGTTGGCCGGGAGCTCCGGTGCGGTCGAACTGTCCACCACCCACACACCGTGCGCATCCGCGGGGCGGGCATATCCAGAGGACTTGTCGCGCAGCTTGATCACCGTCTTGTCCGCTCCGCCGCCGATCACCGTCAGCGAACGCCCGCTCTGCAGCACGTCGGTGAGGAGGTAGGTACCCGGCGGAACGTAGAGCGTATTGTGATCGGCAGCCGGCTGGTTCGACAGCACGCGGAACGCTTCGCGGAAGGCCGGCGTATCATCCGTCTTCCCGTCGCCCAGCGCGCCAAAGCATTCCTTCAAATCCACATACCCACAGTCGCGTGGCAGCAGCGTCTCCGCGCTCTCGAAGCTCACTCCGGCTACCGGCTCTTTCCGCGCCCGCAGGAATTGGGAGGGCCGTAGCGCACCCTTGGTGAGCCGCACCTCGTCGATCTTCCCACCGAAGGTCGAGCGGCCCGGCCCGCCGCCGATGAAAATCGAACCCATGTCCCACTTGAGCTCGCCGGGGACGGGCATCGTCTTCACCTGATAGTAATCCACATAACAGGTCGCCGTCTTTGCCTCGACGTCGTAGACGAAAGCGATGTGCCGCCACTCCGAGCTATCGTTGCGCACCTGCACACTCGAGCCGTAGTTCCCACCGCGGAAGTGCACCGTTCCTTCGCCGGGCGGGGTGAAAAAGCCGTGCAGATAGGTCTGATTCTGCTGTTCGAAATAGCGCGACTCCAAGCCCCACTCGGCCGCGGCGTCATTCAGTCGCGACTTGATGGCCAGCGGCCCGTTCCACTCTGCATTCGGTTTGCAGAAAAGTTCCAGGGTCACGCTCTGCCCGGCCAGGTTTGTCTTCGCATTGTTCACCGCCACCTCCAGCGCGTCGCTATGCTTTTCGTCGGACTGAAAGCTGAGGCTCGCGCTGTTCGGATACGATAGTCTCTGCAGCGGATCGTAGATAAATGGCCCAGGCACCTCGTCGTTGAAAAAGTAGACATCCCCATCCACGCGCTTTGCCGGGCCAAACGCGCTATAGCGGACCTCCGGTTTTACGTCGTGCTCGAACCGCCAGAAGCCCACCACCTCCGCCTTTGGCCCTGTGGTCGGGGGGGTGCCTTTCGCGGCGGTCGCCTTGGGACGTGCCGCATGGGCACTTGAGGCGAGGACGAGCGGCAGCAACCAGCGGGCGGGGGATTTCAGCATTTGTCCAAGCATAGGCGGGTGACGCGAGGGAGGTGAAGAATTTTACGTCCGCTGGTTTGCAAAGTGCGCTTCTTCTGTCAAATAACGCGCTCCCCATGTCTGCACTGCTTCACGATTTGCTCACCCGTCTCGATCATTGGCACACCACGCTCCAGGCGTGGGGCTGGCTTGGCGTGTTCGGTTACGCCCTCGCCCTCGTGGTATTGCAGATGGGCTTCATTCCGCTCGCCATCTTCGGCGTCGCTGCCGGCGCCATCTTCGGCTTTTGGAAAGGCGTCATCGCCATCACCATCGGCACCAATATCGGCGCCGTCATTAATTTCCTGCTCTCGCGCTATGTCGCCCGCGGCGCGGTCAGCCGTTACCTTTCGCACCACGAGAAATTCCGGCTCATCGACGCCGCCATCGGCCGCGAGGGCGGCAAGATCATCGCGCTTTTGCGCCTGTGCCCCATGCCCTTCGGCCTGGCCAACTACGCCTACGGCCTCACCGCCATCCCTTTCTGGCCTTACTTCCTCGCCACCTTCCTTGCCATCATCCCGGCGAATTGCTTCTTCGTGTGGCTCGGGGCCTCGGCCCAGGAGGGCCTGGCCGCCGCTTCCGGCGCCGGCCGCCCCCGGCATCCGGGCGAGTACGTGCTCATGGGCGTCGGCCTCGTGGCCGCCTTCTGTGCCCTGAACTACATCGCCCGCGTCGCGAAGGCCGCCGTGTCCAAGGGTGCCTCTGCGGCGGACGAAGCACCGGCGGCGTAGTCCGGGGCGCAATCCCCTCAACTGCGTTTTCAGTTTCCCTCCTCGGGGCGAACCTTGATGACGATGGCCGCCGGCTCTTCTCCTCCGCTCGATCTCCGATCGGCCACGGAGGAGGATTTCGAATTCGCCCACCAGCTCACGCGAGGCAATATGGAGGCCTATGTCATTCGCCACTTTGGCGGGTGGAACTGCGACATCTTCACAGATAACTATCACCGGGGCCGCAATTACATCCTGTGGGTCTCCGATGCTCGGGTCGGTTACGTCCGTCTGCGGTCAGAGCCGCCGATCTTGCTGCTCGACGATCTGCAGATCGCACCTTCCCATCAGCACTGCGGATTCGGTAGCTGCATCCTTTCGCACCTAGATACGCTGCTACCGGAGTTCGGCTGCCACACTATTCGACTCCGTGTCTACCACGAGAACCCAGCACGCCGCCTTTATCTGCGATCTGGCTTTCAAGAGGTGGAGCGCAACGAAGGCACCAGCTATCTCCATCGAACCGTTTGAGGTTGCCGCGTCGTTGTCTTTACGCCCCGAACGGCTCGAAGATCTTCTCGCCGTTTTCCAGGTAGGATTGATAGCTCAACCGCCCGACGTGCGCGCGGAAGAGATCGGGATCTTCCACGGCCGTCTTTCCACCAATCTGCCGGCCAAGAAGCTGCGCGAGAAACCAATCGGCATAATCGTCGAGCCGCACGGTGCGCATGGCGGAGGGCTTTTCGAGCCAGTCGCGTCTCGGTAGGTAGGCGGAAAAATCGCGGCTGACCGGCACGAAAAGCTCGTCGTGATTCGTGAACCAACTGCGCGCGTAGGTGTAGGTCGGCTTATGATGCATGAGCCGCGCTTCGTATAGCACGCTGGAGTTTGCGCCACCCACGGCTTCGCATTCGCGCAGCAGCCCGGCGAGACTCGCATCCTTTGAGACACGCACAGTATTCGGCAACTCGGCCACAAGCTTTTCCAGGCCCACCACGTCCTTCGGTGCAGCGAGCGGATGGTCCTTCAAAACGAGCTGGAAATGAGCAGGAAGTTTCGAGCGAAAGTGACGGATCAACCCAGTCCAATCGGGCACGCGCAGGTCCCAGTCGTTGACCTTGTCGCCGATCAATTGCAGCGGCCAGAGGGCAAAGGGAGCCTGAACCTCGGCGGGGAGGGGACCCGCCGGCTTCGCGGCCCAGAGCGCACGCGCTTCACGGGCGACTTCGCGCTGCTGAGTAGAACTTCTGCGGAAGATCATGCGCGTGAGCGACGACTCCCAGCAGAAGCCCAGTGGGTCGACGTGGATCGTGCCGTAGTGGGGAAAGAAGCCATCCTCCCACGTGGCCGAATTGATCCCATGCTCGCGGCACAGCCCGAG
>JBGGMZ010000128.1:0-5911 GCA_041287745.1 Chthoniobacter sp.
GTCGCCGCACGCGGTGGCTTCGCCGCAGGGAATCTTGCTTCCGGGCGGGACGTGATCCCAGCCGCTGGGTCGATGGTGCACGGCGTGAAGGAGCAGGCCTTGGTGCTTCGGATCGGTGGAAAGATAGGGGGCGTCGAAGAGAGAGTCGGTGATGGTGAGGCCGGCCTGCCAGTAGCGCTCGGCGTCGGCGGATTGGCCGCGGCGGGTGAGCAGGTTACCCAGGCGCAGGAAACCTTGCGCGGCGATGGCGGCGGCGGAACTATCCACGGGCTCGTGCGGATTGAAGGGTTCGGCGGGACGATCGAGATAGTCGCCGAGGTCGCGCAAGCCCGGCGCACCGGTGTCCCAGTACGGCACGCCGTTTGCGGGTGTCTGTGCGATGTAGTAGTCGCCGGTGGCGCGGGCTGCATTGAGGAGCACGGCTTCGATGGCATCGCGCCCGCCGTTTCTGTCGAGATCGACGCCGGGGAGGATGGCGACGTATTCGAGCAACTCGGCGAGCCCGAGCAACGTCGCGGCGAGTCCACGCGTCCAGGTGGTAAAAGGCGAATAACCCTGCTGCGTGGAAGGCCCGTGATAAGTGCCATCGACGATATCGAAGACACTTTCCTGGGCGACGCGGCCGCGCACATCGTAGGGGTCGCGATTCGAGCCGTAATAGATGCTCCATTTCGCGGTGGTCCGTGCGTGCTCCACGAGGCGGCGGAGGAGCGAGATGCGTTCATCGCGCTCGACGGCCAGTCCATGGCCGAGCTTGTGCGCGAGGGCGAGTGAACGCAGCGAGCGCAGGCTCTCCGCCTGCAACGAGTGCGGGCCATGGGCGGAGTGAATGAAGCCTTCGCCATTGGCGATTTGGGTCCAGCGTGCGGCCTGCACCGCCCCGGAGCATTTGAGCGCGAGCTCGAGATAATTGCGCTCGGCGGCGTCGGGCTGGATGCGGCTCTCGTTCATCAAGCGCCACAGCGTGCCGAAAGTATTCACGATATTGCTGCCGTGATCGTGCGCCCCGGTACGCGTGATGTAATGAGTCATGCGCTGCCGGGTACGCTCGCGGCCCAGCTGGAGAAAGGACTCGTCCCAAAAAGCATCGTACTGCAACAGCGCGGAGCCGTAGAGATATCCCGGTGTGGTTTCCGCGCTATCGTGTGCCGTGTATTTGCCCTGGACGGTGAAGACGGGTGTGGCGTCGGTGAGCGACTCGCCGAGATCGATGGCCAGGATCTTCGGCCCGGAGACTTCCCACAGGCGTTCGATTTTGCGCCGGAGATCGAGGGGCTGCAGGGCAAAGTTGATATTGATCATGGAGACGGGAGGGATTGGGCTGCGGGAATCAGAGCGTGGCTTCTTCTCGATGGCAAACGCGATGAGCAAAAGAGCGCAGCGGGCTCACGGCGGCAACCCATCGCTGCGCTTAAAAAAGCTCGCCCTGTCTAGGTTGGCGCGGCGGTGGCGGCGGAAGAGGCGCGATTTCCTCGATGCTGCCATCCGGCTTGAAGCAGCCGAGGAAAGCGAAACGCTCGTGATTGAGATAGGCGTCCTGTGCGGGTGTGGCGGGGACGGTCAGCATGAGCGCCCGCCGGTATTCCTTGCCGGGGGCACGGCCTTCCAGGACGAAAAAGAGTCGCGTGTGCGGTGGTGTGTCGAGCCAGAGGAGTTCTTCCGTGTCTTTGTCCTTCGAAGCGATCGCGGCGACTTCCATCGACGTCTGGGTGAGCTCATTGCCCGGCGTGCTCAGCCACCAGTTGCGTTTCTCATTGGTGGCGGAACCTGTCCAAGTGCCTTCGAGCGGTGTGCCGTCGGCGAGCGTCAGGGCCACGGGTTGGCCAGGTTTCCAGACAGTGCCGTCAACGGTGCGAAAAAGATTGGGCATGGAAGAAAAGCTAGCATGGAGGAAAAGCGAGGCGAGCGCATGCCCCATCAACGCAACCCCAGCCGGATGGGCCCGCGACTATGCATCGGATCGACCGAGGCGCCTCGCTGCGTGCACTTCAACTCACCGGCCTCTACCATCTGCGCAGCCGCCTCGCGCACTTTCGCCATCCATGGGCGCCACCGTTTCGCATCCAATCGCCGGGCGGCTTCCGAAGGGCAGAATGTTTTTTCCGGCCCCCGTTCAATCGCGAGTGCTCGCAGGACTTCTCGGATGCGGACGCTTTCTTCGCTCATAGCGCGGCGAGAAAGCGGATCGCCGAGGATCCAGATGGTCTTCGTGGAAGCACGACGCGTGGGCATGTCCATGCTACGGATTGCCCGTGTGTTTGGATGCGCCTTGCATCGACAAAGCGACATGCGCTGTTACGCTTGCGACCATTCTATGACTTCCTCCCGTCTTTCTCGCCCGGTGTTTGGTTCGTTTCAATCTCTCGTTGGTGTGGCGGTGTTGCTCTGCGGTATGAGTGCCGCCGCGCTCGCCGATGTGCCCAAGAGCCTGCTGCCTGCCTTCGGCACCGAGGGTAAGGAATTCACGGTCAAGTCGAGGGACGGCAATACCGTGAAGGGCTGGCTGCCGACAGACTGGACGGATAACACCGACTGGGCGCCGGTGACGGCGACTTATACCAAGCTCACCGATTCGCCGGACAAAGATGCGGGTGCCGTGCGCATCAAAACCGAGAAAGTCGAGGAGGGCGGCCAGCTCCAGCTCACGACTTACCAAGGCAACCAGAAGTACAAAAAAGGCACGAAGTATGTAGTGAGCGGATGGGTGCGCAGTGCGGGAAGCACCGCCATCCACGTTGGCGTTCGCCAGCAAGGAGAGCCTTACGAATTCTATCACGAGACCGAACTTTCGACCGGTGCGGATTGGAAGCGCTTCGAGTTCACCTTCACGCCGTCGATGGATTTCGATGCCCACCTCATGTTCGTCATTCGCGATACCGGTTCGGTGGACCTCGCCGGCGTGGCGGTGGAAGAGAAGCCGTAGCCCTTCGCGAAAGAACGCATCGCCAGTATGGCGTCGATGCTAAGCATTCACTTTGCGACCACGTGGATGCTCGTGGGCCTCATCTGGGTGATCCAAGTGGTGGTCTACCCGCAATTCCTACGCATCGGTGAAAGGGAATTCACGCGGTTTCACTTCGGCCACTGCCTTCGGATCGGCCTGCTCATCGCGCCGCTGCTGGTAGTCGAGTTCATGACCGCAGTGACATTGCTCTATCAAGGACATCGCGAGTCGGCCTTCGTAGCCAGCGTGAGTTTGATTCCGGTGAATTGGCTCAGCACGGCGATCCTTCAAGCGCCCATCCATGTGCGACTGATGGGCGGCTTCAATGCCGCCGTAATCCGTCGCTTGATCCGCTCGAATTGGTTGCGGACGATCACATGGACGGCGCGCGGAGTGTTGCTCGGCTTTGTGATTTCGCGCTGAAGAAGGGGAGAGCGTTGTAGCCGGGGTCATTGACCCCGGTCCGGCCTCACCGAGGCTGGCTACAGCGCAACTCTGCCCGCGCTACTTCTTCGCCATCTCGTTCCATCGGCGTTGCATTTCCTCGGGGCTCACTTCCTCGACCTTTTGCGAGAGGAGCCATTCGTGGCCGAAGGGATCGCGTACCCGGCCGTCGCGATGGCCGTAGAATTGAATCGTGAGCGGAAAGATGACGGTGGCTCCGGCATCGACCGCGCGCTGAAACGCCGCATCGACGTCGGTGCAGGAGATCATGAATTTCGCAGTGGTGCCGCCGAGCATCTCGGGTGTCTTGTTGAATTCCGGATATTCATCCGAAAGCATGATGAGGGCGCCATTGATGGTGAGTTCAGCGTGGCCGATGCGGCCGCTATCAGGATCGACGAGGCGGTAACGCTCCACGGCGCCGAAGGCTTTCTGGTAGAATTCGATTGCTTGCGCGGCGTTGCGCACTGCGAAGGCTGGGGCGAGGGCAGGATAGTCGAGGGACATGGCAGTTGCTGCAGTTAGGATTTGGAGGTTCGGAAGTGCAGGCCGTGATTTGGCCTGCGAAGTGGTTGCAAAATACACCTTCACGAATACTGTTCACAAGAACATTAATCATGGAGCTCGCTACCAAACTTTCCATCCTCGCCGATGCGGCCAAATACGATGCTTCGTGCGCGAGCAGTGGGACCACGAAGCGCGATTCGCGACAAGGCGGTATTGGCTCCACGACCGGCGCGGGCATCTGCCACAGCTACACGCCGGATGGACGTTGCGTTTCGCTGCTGAAGATCCTCCTCACCAATTTCTGCATCTACGATTGCCTCTACTGCATCAACCGCGCGTCGAGCGGTGTGCGCCGGGCACGATTTACTCCCGAGGAAGTGGTTAATCTCACGCTTGATTTCTACCGGCGCAATTACATCGAGGGCCTCTTTCTCAGCTCGGGCATCATTCGCAATGCCGACTATACCATGGAGCAGGTCGTGCGGGTGGCGCGCACGCTGCGGGTCGAGCATGGGTTCCGCGGGTACATTCATTTGAAGACGATCCCGGAAGCCGCGCCGGAGCTGATCGCCGAAGCGGGCCGCTGGGCGGACCGGATCAGCATCAATGTCGAGCTGCCGACCGAGCGCGATTTGGAAAAACTGGCGCCGGAGAAGAATATCGGGCGCATTGAAAAAACGATGGGCGTGATCAAAGGGCGCATCGAGCAATCGAAGGCTGAGCGCTGCGAAAGCAAGAAGGCGCCCAGCTTTGCGCCGGCCGGGCAGAGTACGCAAATGATCATCGGCGCCACTCCCGCGTGCGACACGGATGTGCTGCAACGCGCGAGCAAGCTCTACCGCGAGCAGCGCCTGCGGCGCGTCTATTATTCCGCGTTCAGTCCCATCCCGGATGCTTCCAGCAAACTCCCGCTGATCGCACCGCCGCTGGTGCGTGAGCATCGTCTTTACCAAGCGGATTGGCTCATGCGCTTCTATGGCTTCGAAGTGGGCGAACTGACCACGAGCGACGAGCCCGATCTGCCGTTGGACATGGACCCGAAGCTCGCCTGGGCGCTCCGGCATCGCGAGGCGTTTCCCGTCGATCTCAACAAAGCACCGCGCGAAAGGCTTCTGCGCGTGCCGGGATTGGGCGTGCGCAATGTGGACCGGTTGCTGCGCATCCGGCGCTGGCATCGCGTGCGGCTGGCTGATCTCACCCGCCTGCGGGTGCCGGTGAAAAAGGTGCTGCCTTTCATCATCGTCGCCGATCACACGCCGCATCTGCTGGAGCAGCGGGGCGCGGCGAACACGAGTGCCTTCGTCCCGCCGGCAAAGCAGCTCGAGCTTTTCTCCACGCACGAATCGGCGCGGACGGGCGAGCTCTGACGATTCAGTTCATTGATGGAGCAGATCACCTTCGTACCGACATTTGAGAGCTGGCAGAACGCTGCGCGGCGGGCGCTGTCCGGTGATCAGGCACCGGAGCAGATCGTGTGGGAGGAGCTCGGCAGCGAGCAGCCGGGTCTCGCGATGTTTGAAGAGCCTGCGGACGCATCGGGCGAGGGGACGAAACGGTTTCGCGTGCCGAAAGCGTTCGTCGAGCTGGCGGGACGGGTGGCCTGTCACCGCGACCCGCGGCGGTGGGCGCTGCTCTACCGCGTGCTCTGGCGCCTGACTCACGGCGAGTCGCGCCTGCTCGACGTGGTCGTGGACCCCGACGTGTATGAGCTCGTGCGGATGGACAAAGCCGTGCGGCACGATGTGCACAAGATGCGAGCCTTCGTCCGTTTCCGCGTCGTCGCCCACCAGGGCGAGACGTGGCACGTGGCGTGGTTCGAGCCCGAGCATCACATCGTGGAAAAGAATGCGGCTTTCTTTCGCGATCGGTTCGCCCAGATGCATTGGTCTATCCTCACGCCCGAACGCTGCGTGCACTGGGATGGCCAGCATCTCACCTTCACCGTCGGCGTGCCAAAGTCCGAGGCGCCCACCGAGGATGTCGTGGAAGACCTCTGGCGCACCTACTACGGGAATA
>JBGGMZ010000129.1:0-2734 GCA_041287745.1 Chthoniobacter sp.
TTACCCAGAAAGCGAAACCGAATTTGGAGTCTTATCAGTTCGGAACTGGCTACGATAGTGGCGACGAGCAACTTGCTTCTGTCTATCCGCTCATGGTGTGCGAAGGTCCGGCTATCCAAGAGCATTGTACCATCGCGCATCTGGCTGAAGTTTTTGCCTCCTGTCAGGAAGAGATCATTTCGGAATGGCGTCTTCATGCCCGGGAGTTGTTGCACGAGCGCTCTCTGGATAAACCGACCATCACCAATCACCTGCCGGAATTGGTGGCGGAAATCACCCGCGACCTGGCTCACAGCCGCGATGGCATCCTCTCGGTAGACCACCTCCGCGGGAGCCCTCCGGTTCACGGCGTCCAGCGATTTCACGACGGATTGGATGTGGGCGAAGTGGTCGCGGAATACAACCTCCTGAGGGTTGCGTTCATCACGGTAGCCGATCGCCACGGTCTCTATCTGGTGGGCGACGCGGCCCGCATCATCAATCTGCGCATCGACGCCGCCGTCCGGCTGGCAGCCATGGCTTTCGCCGCGCAACAGGCCCTCAAGCGCAAGGAGCAGGAGGATGAGCATCTGGCCTTCCTCGCCCACGACCTTCGCACCCCGCTCAATGCGGTCTCCCTGCTGGTCGACGAACTGGGGCAGACTCTCGATGGAAAAGCCCGCGCCGAGGCCGGCGAACTCTTCGACATGCTTCGGCGCAATCTCGAGCGGGTGGAAACCCTCATCCAGCGAGTCTTGCGCACCGGAGTGGAGTCCTCCACCACCGGCAGCTCCTTCCGGCCCGAGCGCCGCTGGTTTGAGCTTTGGCCGCTGGTCCAGCGACTACTCGTGGATCTTCGTTCCGTTTCCTCAAAAAGTGTCATCGCGGTGACCAACGAAATCCCGCCCACGCTGGCCGTCTTTGCCGATGCCGGCCTCATCTCTCAGGTTTTTCAAAATCTCCTGGGCAACGCTTTTAAATATGCGGCGCAGGGTCGCATCGTCATTACTGCCACGGAAGACGCCGGCACGGTCACCTGCGTCGTGCGCGACAGTGGTGCCGGCATTCCGCTGGAGATGCTCGACAAAGTCTTCGACAAGATGACCACCGATCCAGACAAGACCGGCACCGGGCTCGGCCTGGCCATCGTGAAACAAATCGTCGAGGCCCACGGCGGAACGGCGAGCGCCGCAAGCGTCCATGGCGCGGGCGCGACGTTTACGTTCACGATCCCGGGTCCTTCGGTCGGTACTGTCAGCAAATAGGACAAGCGTCCGCTTCCGGGCGGTCAGAATTGGGGTGATTCACAGCGCTCGGCCCCGACGCTAAGAAATCGGTATTCTGGCGCAGCGGTGAAGACGCTTTTTACGCGCGCCAGTTGGCGTGGCTCCCCCACCCTTACGGAATTGCCAGCTAAAGCCCTTTGCCTTTGTTCGCTTTTTCGAGTGAGTCGCACACTGCCAGGTCTTTTATGCAGAGGTAGTCTTCGTGACCGGGCCAGCGGTATGCCACATATTTGGGCTGATTGGAGCGCTCCCACCGTTTCAGGCGTTGGTTGAAAAACCATGTGTACCCGCCCTCTTTGTAGGCTGCCAGGACGTCCTTGATTTGCGCGTCTGTGATCATTTTGTCGGCGTCCTGACGCTGGATGATCTCCCAAATGGATTTTCCCTCGTAAATGACGACTTCGATTTGGAAATTGTCTTTGAAGTACTTGAAGGTTTGGGCTCCGGGCATGCGCTGAATGTCGGAGAGGCCGCCCTCGCCGTACCGCGCGGAGATCTCTGGTGCAGTCTCGCCCACCCGAGCGAGTGCCGTTGCAATAGTCGCGAAGGTCACGGCGATCAGTATCAAGTGTGCTTTCATGGGAAAATCGGGCCTGCGAGGTTCAGGCGCGTACTAGCGCGAGGAGGCGCTGAAGTCCAGCGGAGGCGATGGGGCCTCCCGCCGGATGGTCGAGTTCGAAGGCTGCATACCTGCGTTACGGTTTCGTAGACCGTGGACGAGCGCTGTAGACGACTTGGCGCAATAGGTCGATTTCGGCGGCGTCTATGTGGGCGTGGATGTCGAGTCGCATGTCGCCCGTCGCGACTTTCCAGGTAATAAAGTTCATTTCACCCAATTGCAGTTCCAGAGCCCAGGTTTCGTAGACTGCATCGTTCGTATGGCGATAAAACTCGGGGCGAGCACAAGCGCAATCGATAAAGCGTGGTCCACCCTTTAGCACCTGAGCTTCGAAGACGAGTGTCCCTCTATCGGTGATCTTGTATTTCCACGAGTTGGCTTCCTCCTGAGTTCGATGCACAGTCCAGTTTTTTGGAACGGAGATCTCGAAAACTGGGTCGTGCCAGGAATCGCCCTGCTCGCCGATCGCTCCGGGAACGCATGCGAACAGGATCAGCAAAAAGATGGATCCCGGAAGCGTCATGGCCCCAATTATGCCGCTAATGATCTGACGCTTCAATCGATCAATGATCGAAGACTGCAGGCTTGCAGCGGGTTCATCGGATTCGACATGATCGTCGTGCGAAGATGAATGGTAAAGTCCCCCCGGTGTTGCAACGCTTATTGGAGCGCGAACTTTCTCCTGGCGAGCGGATCGTGTGGAGCGCGACGCCTTCCATTTGGAAATGGCGTGGTACTTACTCCGTCGTTGTTTTGCTAGCTGTCGCGGTCCTTCTCGAGTGGAAGCTGTGGAGCCTGATGTCTCATTTGTTTCGGGTCATGCCTTCACCGGGAGTTCCTCTCCTGGAGG
>JBGGMZ010000130.1:0-8426 GCA_041287745.1 Chthoniobacter sp.
CTGGGTGATGCCCGAGACATACATGGAGGCCATGTAGATCAGGATTCCGACTGTCCCGAGCCAGAAGTGCATGTTCGCTGCGTTCTGGGAATGCAACGGGCGCTTCCACAGCCGTGGTGCGAGCCAGTAAAACATGCCCGCGGCCATGAACCCATTCCAGCCGAGCGCGCCGCCGTGAACATGGGCGATCGTCCAGTCGCTGTAGTGAGAGAGCGCATTGACCGACCGGATCGACATGAGCGGGCCCTCGAAGGTCGCCATGCCGTAGAAGGTCACCCCGGCGGCAAAAAACTTGAGCACCGGATCCGTGCGCAACTTATCCCACGCCCCGCGCAGAGTGAGCAGGCCGTTGAGCATGCCGCCCCAGCTCGGCGCCCAGAGCATGAGCGAGAAGATCATCCCGAGACGCTGCAGCCATACAGGCAGCGAGGTATTCAGAAGGTGGTGCGGCCCTGCCCAGATATAGATGAATACCAGCGACCAGAAATGGACGATCGAGAGCCGATAGCTGTAGACAGGCCGCTCTGCTGCCTTCGGCAGAAAGTAATACATGAGGCCGAGAATCGGCGTGGTGAGAAAGAAGGCGACGGCGTTGTGCCCGTACCACCACTGTACGAGGGCATCCTGCACGCCGCCGAAGATCGGGTAGCTGTGCGTCCAGCTCGTCGGGATGGACAGGTGATTGACGATATAGAGCATCGCCACCGTGATGATGGAGGCGATGTAGAACCAAATAGCCACATAGAGGCTCGGCTCGTTGCGCCGCGCGAGGGTCCAGAAAAAGTTGGTGGCAAAGACGACCCAGATGAGCGCGACCGCGATATTGATCGGCCAGATCAACTCCGCATATTCCTTCCCGCGCGTCAGCCCCAAGGGAAGGGTGATCGCCGCTGCGACGATGATCGCCTGCCAACCCCAAAAGTGAATTTGTGAAAGAAGCTTGGATGCTGTCCGGGCCTTCACCAGCCGCTGCGTGGAGTAATAGATTCCCGCAAACATCATGTTGCCCACGAAGGCGAAGATGACTGCGTTGGTGTGCAGCGGGCGGAGGCGGCCGAAGGTGAGCCAGGACGTCTTGAAATTCGCCTGCCAGACTCCCAGTTGGGTGGCGATGAGCACACCGACGAGCATGCCGATGATCCCCCAGAAAATAGATGCCACCATGAACTGGCGGACCGGTGTGTCGTCGTATTCGATGCGGGTTTTGCCGCCTTGGATTGCAGTACTCATGAGTCGTGTTTACGGGCAGAAGGGGAGTCGGGTTCCAGGGGGAGCAGGGCATCGCGCTCGCTGAACTGGCGGCGATCGCACACCGCGGCGATCCAGAGGATGACGAAAAACCCCACCAGCAACAGACCGACGAAAACAGTCAGGGCGATGACATTCATGCGTCCGCTCCGGTCGCTGGATAGAGACGGGATTCCGCACCGCCCTCAGCGGGTATCGCTGTGATGGAGGTAGGCGCCACCGCACTGGGGACGGCACGGAGTGCCGTCTCTATCTCAACGGTTGCCGCCTTGCGTTCACCACAGCGGCAATGCTCGCACCGGCCGCAAGGGCCGGTGTCGGGCTCGGAGTTGACTGACGTTTCTTCCATCACGGACCCACTTTGCCCTCAGCCGCCGGAAGGCGCTCACCACGGATTGCGCAAAGCTGGCCCTCGTTTGGCTAGACGTCGGCCTCTCGCCGACTGCGCCGAAAGCGGAATGGAGGCATGGTCGGCGTAAATCGATGCTTCGCGCACCGAGCTGTCTTTCGTACCCGGTTCCGATGAGGACGCTCAGTCCACCGCCCTCGGTGTTGCTGCGCGCGGCGTGCTGTTCAGACCATCACTTTTGGTGTCGAGACTGTTGTAGCCGCCACAGACGATACCACTTGCGGAGAAGCATTCCGCTCGCAGTAACCGTCACACAAATTGGATTTGGAGCCAATGCCGGAAGCCAGCCAACCCGTGAAAAATGGAACGCCTCTCCCCCTGAGTTTCACTCACAACTCAACCTCAGAATAACAGCTCAGCTCTTCTTTCCGGTCATGAGCCGGTAAAGAAACAGCAGCAACATAGCGCCAAGAATGGAAGCGATCCACCCGGCGATATATTGCTGGCCAAAAAGAGCTTGTCCGATGAAGCCCCCGATAAACGACCCAACCAAGCCGAGAATGATCGTGAGGATGCATCCGCCGGGATCTTTCCCTGGCATGAGAGCCTTGGCGATCGCACCGATGATCAGCCCGATGATGAGGCTGGCAATAATTCCATGAGTCTCAAACATATGCTAATCATACGCCGCACACCCGCGGCATGGCTGCAAGAATTTGCAGGGGAGGGGATGAACTGGGGATGAAAGTGAATCGCACGAATGGAGAGAAGCGTTTCTTTCCGTGCTTCATGCGCCGCCATTTACTCTAGACTCTCCATCAATCTCCGCGAAAATTGAGGAACATGCACGGCTCATCGAACGACAAGATTGAAATCGCAATCGACGAGCCTATCCGAGTCGTTGTCAACGGAAGCGAGCCACCGCTCGCAAGTCAGATCGAGGCTTTAAAGACACGGCTCGAAAATGAGATCCACTTTTCTCGTACGCTGAAAATGGGGATCGTGGAGCGGGACCAGCGAATAGCGGTCCTTGAGGATACACTGACGGATACGAGAGCTAAATTGCATGAGGAACTTGCCGTCATCCGTCGCATCCGCACGAGCTGCGAGGAGGATGCGCGCCAGATGACGCAAATCAAGGCGCTGCAGACGAACACGCTCGATATGCGTGACTCCAATATCCGGGAACTAATGGACGTGATGGATGGCGTGGAGGAGGGTGTCCGCAAAATTTACCTGTCCCGACGCTGGCGTTTCGCAAATATCATCCTGTGGGTGAAGGGACTCTTCCGCTCCCGGGCCAAGAGGCCGTTTCGCGGTTACTGGCGCATTGATGCGAAGATGGCCGAATATCGCGTCTGGCGTGACCGCTATCTCAGCAAAAACGACTGAGCCGCGTTGTTGGTCCTCGCGGGGTCACGGCGAAAGACGGCGAGCGACGTCATGCATCGCTTCCTCCAGCAGCGCCAGGTCCTTGATCTTGGTTTCCAACTCTTCAAGGACATGCTGGGTTTTTAATTCCATCTGGCCCGGCGTGCGCAGGCGGGGAAGCTTGGTGAGCGGGGTGGCAACCTCATCGATTTCGATTTCTTCGATGGCCGAGAGACGCTGCTTTATAAAGCGGGCGCAGGCAGCGACCGACTGGTTTTCCTGGATGTCCGTGGCGGCGATTTTCCCACGTTCCTCGGCTTCTGCGCGATGCGTGAAGACATGCCGCATCAACGAGGCAGCCTGCGAAATATCCGGATCGGCCCATTCGGCATTGGGCGGGTAAGGTTCGCTGCCGGGGCCGACTCGACTGCGCTTGTACGGACAAAGATAACTATTCGCCTTTGTCATGAAGTCGACGTTGCCTCCGTACCCGGTCGCGATCACCGGTTTCGCGAGGGTCATCGCCTCGGCCATCGTCAGGCCGAATCCTTCCCCCCTGTGGAGAGAGATATAGCAGTCGCACAGCGCCATCATCGCATCCTTGCGATCGTGCGGGAGATATCCATCGATAATCCGAATATCACTGCGACCCGCCACGGCGTAGCGAAGTTTTTCGAGATCGAGCAAATGCCGGTGGCCATTGATGCTCTTGATGACCAGCACGGGGCCCTCTCCATGTTTGAACGCGGCAGTGAATGCTCGGACAAGGCCGATGGGATTTTTTCTCTCGAAGACGCTGTCGAAATCGAACGAAAAGAAAAACAAGAACCCCTCGGGGATTCCCATTTCCTGCCGGGACACAGGACGTGGAATCTGCAGCATGGAGACAGGCAAGGGGAATGCATGGACCGGTTTCGGCGAAACCTTGCGCAGCGCCTGGGCGATAAACTCCGTCGCAACCCAGATCTCATCCACGAAATTGAAGCCGGCAAACATGCTCTCGGGAAACTTTTCGATTTCCCAAAACCAGACGCCGATGGTGTAGCTTCCCTCGAAAAAGGAAGCACCCAACTGGGAGACGACCGAGGGGGTGGCGTCGCCATTCACGCAAAGGATTTTGATCTTCGCGCCGGACTTCTCCCTCTCCGTGGCGGTGAAGGGATGATCCTGCCGGCTCAGCGTATTCCGCACGGCGATGGTATTGTAAGAAATGCCCGCCTCAGCCATGCCGGTGAGCAACTGGCGCGCCGCTTCGCCGATCCCGAGCTCCGCTTGGAAATAGCCCACTACGTCCACCATGGTTTCCGGCACCGAGTTATTCTTATTCTCGTTGGCAGTGGAAACTCTGGCGTTGCGTTCGGCCGGGATCAATTCCTCGGGGATATCATATTCGGTCCTGCCGCCGTTCAGCACCCAGTCGATGTAATCGGCCGCGTTCCGGTTTGCCGGGTCGGGAAACGCGCGCTGAAGATCCGGTCGGTAAGCATGCAACCCTTGCAGAAAACGGGTGAAATGCGGATACGCGCTTGAGAGCGGTTCGTTCAGCCAGTCCATGAAAACGGCATCGCCGTCCGGCGAAAATGGCACCGGCGGGGCTTTCTTTTTCGGATCGGCTTCTGCGGCGATCAGCGCTTCGCGGTACAGTCGGCGCACCGGCCCGGGAATGCGGAATCCATTGGCGAGGCGGTCGTAAAAATAGCCGGCCTTTTTGGCGGGGGCGAATCCCGCCTCCTCGAGCTTCCGGGAATACTCTGCGCAAAGACGAGCGACGGTCGGCTGCTCACTCAATAAGCTCCGGGGACGGTCGCCCATGTGCCTGCTGATGAGATGGGGAGTCAGCGGATCGTATCCGCTGAAATGGTAGAAGCGCAAAGGTCCTCCATTGACCTCATAATGATCCCCGGTCCAGGCCACTTTGCGTCCGTGGAGATTCCAATACGCAACATTGCATCCCGGATCTTTCAAGATGTAATGCCGGAATAGCGAAGGGACAAAATCGACCCATCGCTGATCGGTAAATCGCATCCGGGATGGGTCGATGATGCATTCGCGGCGCAACCTTTCCGACCACCAGCCGAGAAAGTCCATGCTGTCGCTGCCCAGTGCCAGGAAGCCCAAGTTATACATGCCCGCTCCCATGATATCGCTTTCATCCAGCCGCAATCCATCGCGAGGATAAGCATGCGTGGTGTGCGGCGTGAGGACGATGGAATGCTCACGCGCCAGTGCGAAGATATCATCCAGCGGGGTGAAGATCTCGATGTCCGGGTCGAGATACATGATCTCGGGGGATCCCGTCTCCAGCAGGTGCCGCAGCAGTGATGGTTTCACGGCGGTGCTGAATTCCGTGACATCATAGATCATCGCCATCCGCCGTATTTCATCGAGTGGAAGGCCGATGTCGCGGAGTTGCACTACATCATAAAGGTCCCCGCCGAAGTCTTGCGGCGGTGCCAGCAAATCGTCGATCAGCAGCACGGTGAATCTGCCGCCGGGGTGGTGTTGCTTGAATGAGGTGGCCAGGACCTCCACTTGGCCGAGGTAATTTCTGGCGGCTATGGTGCAGGCTCTCATCGGGTCAGATCGATTTTGTTGAATCAATATCCCGGTAGTAGGCGGTCTTCCCGTCGGCGATGGCGCGCGCTTTTACCGAACCCCGTGCTCCCCCGATATGACTGTCGAGGATCTCGAATTCTGCGTCTTCGATTGCTTCCTTGAGGCCTGTCATATTCGGCACCCACTTGTTCGTGAGGTCGTCATTGAGCCGGCCCTTGGAATAAAACTGCCATATGGCCGTGTCCGTGAGCTCTTTCGAGATTGTTTCCAAAGGTTTGGTCGAGCCATCGGAAAGCGGGACCGAGTTGTCCAGCAACTGAGTTTCGACGAACACGAGCGCGCCGGGTTTCATGATGCTCCGGATGCGATCAAAGGCCAGGAGTGGATTTCGGAGATGATACAAGACCCCGAGGAAAAGTACCATGTCGAAGAGTCCGTATTTCTCAGGGTCCAGCTCATACACATTTTCGACCACGTGCCGCACTTGGCTGCCGAGAATCGTGCTGGCGATTGCGAAACCGGTTGACGTCGGTTTTCGGTAGTCGAGTCCCACCACCTCGTCAGCCCCTCTCTTCTCGACCTCGAAGGCCATGAATCCATCCGCGGTTCCGATATCGAGAACTCGCATACCCGAGCAATCGGCAGGCAGACCAAGATGATCGAGTATCCGCAAGTTCGCGTTCGAGTCGTTTACGCCTGGAGTAATGATCCCGGGGGCAAGCTCCATGCAGTGATACCACCCGGTATGCTTGGCGATCATGGATTTGATTTGCGACTCGTCTGTGATGCGTGCGCGCGCCGCTTGGACAAGTGGGGGCTGCGGGGCATCCTGTTCGGGCTTGCTCTTGGCCGCCAGAAGGTCGATCTCACGTTGAAGTCGGTCGCGCGATTCGCGCACGGCGAGGGCATCGGCGGACGCGGCATTCAGTCCGGTGTGCCCGGCGAGGAGCGTCTCGATGAGGTTGTCCGCGAAGATCTGGTGATGCTTGCGGTAGATGTGCTCACGGACTGTCTGGCGGAGCCCATCCCTCTCGGCAATCCTTAGCATGGAGTGGGGGCGGACCCGGTACTCGAACGCTACGTCCGGCAATCGGTGAAAACGCCATCCACGCTCCGCTGCCGATATCCACAAATCCCAGTCCTCCCAAGCCGGCGCGGCAGCGTCGTAGCCCCCGCAGGCTTCCCAAATCTCACGCCGGTAGACGGCGCAAGCGTCGATGTAGTTGGACCAGAGGAGGGCCGGGAGATCGAACTCCGGGGCCGGCTTGCGACCATTGCGGCCGCCAAATTCGAGCCAATCACCATAGCACACACCCACCTTCGGCTGGCTGTAGAGGATGTGGATCGCAGACGAGATGAAGCCCGCGGCAAGTCGGTTGTCGGCGTCGAGCGGCAGGATGTAGCGACCGCGCGCCTCGCGGATTCCCCGATTACGCGCCGCGGCAAGGCCGGCGTTGGGCTGGTCCACGAGGTGATAGCCGGCGTTGCGCAGCACCTCGAGCACTTCCAGCGTGCGCGGCTGCGTTGAGCCATCGTTGACCACGATGAGTTCGCAGCGCTCCGGCGACGTCCGCTCCACGCTGGCGATCGCCTCGATCAGCACCTCGCCCAAGTTATAACACGGGATGACGACCGAGAGGTCGACGGGCCCCGCCGGATGCAGCCGCTCACCCCGCAGCGGACAGGCTTGCCAGAGACCGTCGGCAGGAAGGTCAGCACTCCCGTCGAGCTCCGCGAGCAGGCGCGTGCATTGCGGAGAGACCGCCGCTGCCAGTGAGATCAGCGGATCGGCGTGATCGAGGGAGTGAAAGAGCTCCCGGTCCCTCAGACCTTCGATGGATGCTTCCTCCACCGCGAGGCCAAATTTATCACGGATCAAGGATGCCAACCGCCCAGGTTGTTGCAGCAGCGCGTTGGTGCTCACCAGCAGCGAGCGGTCCGGATGCTGGCGGTGAAAGTCGAGCAGGTGTTGGTTGTAGAAGGTCCAGATCCGGTAGGCGTATTCGGGGTGGTCGAGAAAGACGTCCTTCCCGAGCCGCTGCATCGAGTCCGCCACTTCCCAAGGGAAGCGGTAAAGCAGGATGTAGAATGCCTCGCCGTCGAGGATCTCGTGCCAGAAGTCCAGCAGCAGCGTGGTGCGCGGATCTTTCCAACCCCAGTACGCGCGACCGCTGGAGCGGGTCGCAGCCAGAGCGCGGGCGGGCTCTACCCAACGGGTCAGGTCGCTCCGGTCCAGCCGCTCATTCTCCGTCCATCCCCAGTCGCGATGGCCGCCGTCGTCTCCGGGGGTGCTGTCGATCAGGATCTCCCCCTGAAGTTGGCGAAACTCGGTATCCTCAAAGTAGCCGTGCCGGTTATGCGCGTCCGCAGCCAGCAGGCGGTCGCCCATGTCGATACCGAGCGATGCGAGGTAGGAAGCCACGAGCGACGTGCCTGAGCGGTGCATGCCGGTGATTACGATAGGCCGGGAAGGCGAACTGGACGTCGGGGTCATGAATGCGGTCGGAAAGCGGGATACGAATTCAGTGGTGAATACTGCTCTCCCATATAACCCCCGACGCAATAGCAATGCCGATGAGAAGGAAAAGCACTCGATACCGGTTCCGCAGCCGTCTGACACCATCGGGATTCAATCCTGTCCGCAGACCAACAAAGGACCAGTAGCAGTGGAGCGGGAAGAGGGTCATTGCCATCACCCACAGGCGAGGTGGCAGCACGCCGCAAAGCGAGAGCCCTGCGAGGTCTCCATACGCGAAGGCAAACCCGACGAATGCGGCAATGAATACGGCGGTTTTTCCAAACGCCACGGCATTGGTGCGAATGCCATTGTGCCGATCCTCCTCGTAGTCCTCCACCTCCTGCGTCGCATGCCCGGCGGTGAAGACCAGCGTGAAGAAGGACG
>JBGGMZ010000131.1:0-15007 GCA_041287745.1 Chthoniobacter sp.
TTTCATGGAACGATGCGTTTGCGCTGCTCGCGGGGGAATTGAATGCGTTGCCGAATCCCGATGGCGTGATCTTTTACACCAGCGGGCGGACGAGTAATGAGGCGGCCTTTCTCTACCAGCTCTTTGCCCGGCAATTCGGCACAAACAATCTGCCGGATTGCTCGAACATGTGCCACGAGTCGAGCGGTGCGGCGCTGAACGAAAGCATCGGCATCGGCAAGGGCTGCGTGACGCTGGAGGATCTCGACAAGGCGGATGCGATTTTCATCCTTGGCCAGAACCCGGGGACAAATCATCCGCGCATGCTCACGACGCTGGAGCAGGCAAAGAAGAACGGTGCGAAGATCGTGGCGATCAATCCGTTGCCGGAGCCAGGCCTCATGCGGGTGTCGAATCCCAATCCCGAGGAATACGACAATATCCTCCTGTACCCGCTGAAGCTGCTGGCGAACAAAGGTGTGGTTCTCAGCGACCTCTGGCTGCCGGTGCGCATCAATGGCGACATGGCGGCCATGCGAGGGATCATGAAGGAGATGCTGGAGGTGGAGGACCGGGTGCCGGGCAGCGTCTTCGATCTTCCGTTCATCCGGGAAAACACTGTCGGCCTCGAGGATTTCATCGCGCATCTGCGCGCCACGCCGTGGGACGATATCATCGCCGGGAGTGGGCTAAATCGCGAGCAACTGCGCGAGGCGGCACATATCGCCATGGATTCGAAGCGCATCGTGTGCTGCTGGGCGATGGGCCTCACGCAGCATAAGAACTCGGTCGCGACGATCCAGGAAGTGATGAACTTTCTCCTGCTCGGCGGAAACATCGGGCGCGAAGGGGCAGGGCCTTGCCCGGTGCGCGGCCACTCGAATGTGCAGGGCGACCGGACGATGGGCATCTGGGAGCGCATGAACGATCACTTCATGGACAAGCTTGGCAAAGAGTTCCACTTTACGCCGCCGGCGCAACACGGCACGGATGTGGTTGAGAGCATCAAGCACATGCGAAAGGGCAAGGCGCAGGTATTCTTCGCCATGGGGGGCAACTTTCTCTCCGCCACGCCAGACACGGAATTCACCGCCAAGGCGCTTCAGAAATGCCGCCTGACCGCGCATGTATCCACGAAGCTGAATCGCTCGCATCTTATCACCGGCGACATCGCGCTCATCCTCCCGTGCCTTGGCCGTTCCGAGGTCGATCGGCAGGCTGGGGGAGAGCAATTCGTGACCGTCGAGGATTCGATGGGGATCGTCAATCCGTCCCGCGGTCACTTGAAACCGGCGAGCGAATATCTGCTCAGCGAACCGGCGATCGTCGGGCGGCTGGCTCGCGGCACGCTCGGACAGCGCACTACGGTCGATTGGGAAGCGCTCGTGGCGGATTACGATCGCATCCGTGAACACATCGAGCACGTCATTCCCGGCTTCGAAAATTTCAACGCGCGCATTCGCCGCGACGTGTTCTATCTGCCGAATGAGGCGCGCGATAAGCGGAAGTTCAACAACGGCGAAGGGAAAGCGAAGTTCATCGTCTCAGAAATTGAGCGGCACGATTTGGCTCCCGGTTCGTTCCTCATGATGACGATCCGCTCGCACGATCAATTCAACACCACGATCTATGGGCTAAACGATCGCTACCGCGGTGTTTACCACGGGCGCCGCGTCGTCTTCATGAATCCTGCGGATGTCGAGGAAGCGGGCCTGCAGCAAGGGCAATTCGTCGATCTCACAAGTCACTACCAAGGCGAAGAGCGCACGGCGCGGCATTTCATGGTGGCACCTTTCAATATCCCGCGCGGCTGCACCGCCACCTATTTCCCGGAGGCAAATGTCCTCGTGCCCATCAACAGCACCGCCGACCGCAGCAACACGCCGACCAGCAAGAGCATCATCATCACCATCGCGCCGTCTCCCGATCCGGAAGCGGCCTTGGCCGGCCTGCGCGCCGGGGCGGCTGAAAGCCTCGCGCACACCTAGGATCTCCGCTTATGTCCATCCTCGATCGCGAAAGTACCGTCGCTCCAGCGGGCTTCAACCGCTGGCTTATTCCGCCCGCCGCGCTGGCCGTCCATCTGTCCATCGGTCAGGTTTACGCCTTCAGCGTCTTCAAGCTCCCACTCACGCGGATCATCGGCGTGAGCTACTCGGTGCCGGGCGATTGGGAGCAGCCTTCGCTCGCGTGGATCTTCAGCATCGCCATCGCGTTTCTGGGTATTTCCGCCGCAGTTTTTGGCAAGTGGGTGGAGCGCAACGGACCGCGCAAGACGATGCTCGCCGCGGCATGTTGCTTCGGCGGCGGTTTTCTGGTTTCCGCGATCGGTGTTTTTCTACATCAGCTCTGGATTATTTATCTCGGCTACGGAGTAATCGGTGGGTGCGGCTTGGGTCTCGGCTACATCTCGCCGGTTTCCACGCTCGTGAAATGGTTTCCGGACCGGCCCGGCATGGCCACGGGCATGGCCATCATGGGCTTCGGTGGGGGCGCATTGATCGGCTCGAACTTGAGCCTCACATTGATGGACATGTTCAAGTCGCCCACGTCGACTGGCGTGGCGCAGGCTTTCATCGCCATGGGCGCGATCTATTTCGTCTGCATGCTATTTGGCGCATGGATCGTGCGCGTGCCGGCTGAAGATTGGAAACCTGCCGGCCACACGAAGCCAGCGGCTCCGCAAAAGCTCGTTACCACTGCGAATGTAACGGTCGACCAGGCGTGGCGGACCCCGCAGTTTTGGCTGCTCTGGATCGTGCTCTGCTTCAATGTCACCGCTGGTATCGGCATCCTCGAGCAAGCCTCACCGATGATCCAGGAGATGTTCCCCGCGGGCCATGGCGGAGCGAAAGGCGTGAGCGCTGCGGCTGCGGGAGGCTTCGTGGCGTTGCTGAGCCTTTTCAATATGGTGGGCCGTTTCCTCTGGTCGTCGTTGAGCGACTTCACCGGGCGCAAGGTAGTGTATGTCATCTATCTCTTGCTCGGTGCTGTGCTTTACTGCCTCATCCCGCTCACCGGCCACACCGGCAGCCCTACGCTCTTCGTGGCTGTCTGCGTTGTCATCCTCAGCATGTATGGCGGCGGCTTCGCTACGATTCCCGCGTATTTGAAGGACCTCTTCGGCGTCATGCAAGTGGGCGCCATTCACGGCCGCCTGCTCACCGCATGGTCGGTCGCGGGTATCCTCGGGCCCGTGCTGATCAATTACCTCCGAATCTATTTGCAGCAGCATGGCGCGACCGGAGTGAGCCTCTACGCGCCCACGATGTACCTCATGGCGGGCCTCCTTGTGATTGGTCCCATTTGCAATCTGCTCGTCCGTCCTGTCGCCGAGCGGTTCCACTATCATGGCGATCAGGACCAACCGCATAGCCCCGACGATCATCTGCCGCATCACCATCGTCACGCTCACGCCTAAATCACGGCCATGGAAAATACCGCTCAAACCAAAGGCTCCGGCCTCCAACTCGCAATCTACTGGGCAATCGTCAGCCTTCCGCTCTTCTGGGGAATCTGGAAGACGGCGATCAAGCTGCCTGCACTGTTTCAGTAGGTGCCGTGGCCGCTGCGTCGCGGGCGACTTCAATTAACAGTTGGCGCTATCGCCATGCGCGGTTACACGACGCGTTAATGTGACGCCGGAGGAAATTCAGGCGTGGACTACCGCGATCGATCAGGTGAACCGGATGCGATGACTACTACTTCTTTTTCGCCGGGTAGGCCGGCGGGGCGTAAATGCTGAAGGCCTTGGCTTCCGCTTTTCCTGAATTCGTGAACTTGTGCGGAGTTCCCGCGGGAACGATCACAATGTCCCCGACACGGATGCACCGGGTTTCCTCGCCGATCTTTGCGGTGAGTTCACCGTCCACAAGGAGAACGACTTGGTCGCTCTTCGGGTGGATATTCGGCTCGCTGCTGCTGGCGCCACCTAGAGCGAGGGTCATCACCGCCGTCTGGCTGCGTTCCGTCGTCTGCATCACTTCAAAGAACTCGGTGCTCTGTTGAAGGTTGGCCAGGTTCATTCCGCGCCAGTGAGAAAGTGCCCTTGCGCCACGCATTCCCTTTTCGCGCACGACACTTCCGTGCCGTGATCGTGATCGTACTCGAGCGCCCCGCGCCACTCCGGGCTCAGTGGGTCGAAGGATTGATTCATCTCTTCCGTCTCCTCCGCTTCTGGCGCGGGACGGGTGTTGCCCTGTTCGGATGATCGGTCTGTGTTCATGTTATCGGGAGTTCGCTGCCGGACTGCGGTCCGCGCTGGTTTTATTTGCGGCGCAGCGTGAGACCTTTCTCCGCCTCTTCCGTACACGGGTGGTGAAATTCAACGCGCATTTGCGTGCTTCGGCGCGAAGCCATATTGAATTATGAACACCGAAACGCTTCAGGAGACTGGTTTCCGTTGCCCTCTCTGTGGGGAACCGCTGGCGGCCAATGCTGCGGAGTGCACAAAGTGCGACTGGGTGCCCGGCTATCGCGAGACGCAAAAACGCAAGCCAGTGAACCCTCACGACATCCTTGCCGCCGTTCTGAGCCTCGTGATCCCCGGCGCGGGCCACTATTTCAAGGGCTACGCCGGTATGGCCGCGCTCATCCTTCTGCTGGGCGTGCCGGTCATCCTCGTCTTCGCCTTCGCCTTCACCATGTTCTTTGGCTGGCTTCTCGTGCCGGCCTATTGGGTGGGGGTGGCAGCGGATGCATTTGTCCGTAAAGACCTGCGGCCGGAGGTCCTGCCTGCTCAGAGATCGGTATAAGTGGCGATGAATTCGATCGTCGTCGGCTCGGGCCCGAATGGTCTTGCCGCCGCGATCGTGCTTGCTCAGGCCGGTTCAACCGTGCGCGTGCTGGAGGCACAGCCGACCTTCGGCGGAGGTGCGCGCTCCATGGAGATGACGCTCCCCGGGTTTGTGCACGACCATTGTTCCGCGATCCATCCGCTGGCCGCCGGTTCGCCTTTTTTTCGGCAGCTCCCGCTGCATTTATATGGACTGGAGTGGGTGCACTCGAAATACCCGCTGGCGCATCCGTTCGAGGACGGGACGGCGGTGGTGCTACATCGTTCCGTGGACGAAACAGCGGCGGCGTTGGGGGTCGACGGCGTGGCCTACCGGCATCTTCTTGGGCCGCTCGTAAAGCACTGGGAAGCACTCGCCGATGAAATCCTGCAGCCGTTGCCGCACCTGCCCGCTCATCCGCTGATTCTCGCTCGGTTTGGTCTTCAGGCATTGCGGTCCGCGCGCGGGTTGAGCTTTCGCTGCTTTCGCTCCGCCGCGGCCAGGGCGCTTTTCGCCGGGCTCGCCGCGCATTCTTTTCTCCCTCTGGAAGCGACCGCTTCCGCCGCTGTTGCACTGGTGCTCGCGATGTTTGGCCACGCGGTCGGTTGGCCGCTACCACGTGGAGGCGCGCAGGCGATCAGCAATTCACTAGGGGCTCTCCTTCGCCTCTTGGGCGGTACGATCGAGACGAGACGCGAGGTGAGCTCGCTGGACGATCTGCACGGGGCAGATGCCGTCTTTCTCGATCTCACGGCTTGGAAAGCCGCGCGACTGGTCAAAGGTCACGTCTCTTCCCGGCTGACCAACAAGCTTGCCGCTTTTCCGCACGGCCCAAGCGTGTTCAAAGTCGACTACGCTCTTCGTGAAGCCATCCCGTGGGCAGCGCCGGAATGTCGCGAGGCCGCGACTGTGCATATTGGCGGCACCTTCGAGGAAATCGCCGATGCCGAGCGGCGGGTAGCATTGGGCGAGGTCCCAGAGCGACCGTTCGTGCTGCTGGCGCAGCCTACGATTTGCGACCCCACACGCGCGCCTGCCGGTTGCCACACGGCGTGGGCTTACTGCCACATCCCACGCGCGAGCCGCGCCGATATGACATCCGCCATTGAGGATCAGATCGAGCGCTTTGCGCCGCACTTTCGCCGATGCGTGCTCGCGAGGCATGTGTCTGGACCTGTCACCATGGAGGCAGCAAATGCGAATCTCGATGGGGGAGATATCAGCGGCGGAGCGGGAGACCTCTGGCACATGTTAGCTCGTCCGCAGCTCGCCTTGAACCCATATCGGCTGGGGCGCACCCATCTTCATCTTTGCTCGTCGTCTACACCGCCCGGCGGCGGAGTGCACGGAATGTGCGGATATCATGCTGCTCACAGAGCGCTGAGCGGTGGCTCCTTTTTATAGGGCGTAACCCCTATCTCGGCATCAGGGATTGGGCCTTCGCGATGAATGCTCACTTTCCGCGCCCGCAACCCGTTGGGCTGCTGCGTAAAACACATGATCACGGAAGGTATGTCGCAGCTCTTTCCACGCTACTCGAACACACTTGCGCCCGCTGCGATCGCTGCGGTCCTCGTCACAGTTGGTGTAGCCATCTGGACGATTCATGCGTTCGTCTTCTCCTCCTACGCGACGGAAGTCGGCCATCCGGTGAGCCAGGTTGTTCCATTTAGCCATCAGCATCATGTGGCGGGATTGGGAATCGATTGCCGCTATTGCCACACTGGCGTGGAGACTTCTTCGTTCGCGGGCATTCCCGCCACGGAGACTTGCATGACCTGCCATTCCCAAGTCTGGCGCGATGCACCCATGCTTGCCCCCGTGCGCGATAGCTGGACGACCGGTCAACCGCTCCACTGGAACCGCGTCCACAACTTGCCCGACTACGTTTACTTCGACCACAGCATCCACGTGCAAAAAGGCGTAGCCTGCGTGAGTTGCCACGGGCGTGTGGATCGCATGCCGCTCATGGCCAAGTCGCAGACGCTCTACATGCGCTGGTGTCTCGATTGCCATGAGGCTCCCGAGAAGCATCTGCGTCCTGCGAGCGATGTCTTCCTCATGAAAGACGAGGCGCCGGATCCCCATCGCGGCGCCGAGCTCGCCCGGGCCGCGGGCGTGCAGACGGCTCATCTTCAAGATTGCTCGGTATGTCATCGATGAACACGCCGCAGCCCCACACTCCGGCAGCCGTGCAGCCGCGCGAGGAAGACGAATTTGCGCCCGGTGCTGCGGAATGGCCGGAGGATTTCAGCCGGCGTCGTTTCCTGCAAATCATGGCAGCGTCGCTCGCGCTGGCCGGTGGCGGAGCGTGTACCCGCCTGCCGCACGGCGAGATACTGCCTTACTTGCGCCAGCCCGAATCGCTCGTGCCGGGCAAACCGCTCTACTTCGCCACCTCGATGAATTTCGGCGGCACTGCGCAGGGCTTGCTCGTGCGCAGCAATGAAGGCCGACCGACGAAGATCGAGGGCAATCCCGACCATCCGGGCAGTCTCGGCCGCAGCAGCGTGCATGCGCAGGCGGAACTGCTCTCGCTTTACGATCCGGCCCGCTCACACACGCCGATGAAGCTTGGTCATCCTGAGACGTGGGAAGGCTGGCTGGGCGAGGCGCTCCCGCGGATTGCCCACTGGAAAGAACGCGAAGGCGCTGGTGTGCGGCTGCTCATCCAGCGCATCGGTTCGCCGACGATGCGCGCGCAACTTGCGCAATTTCTGGCGAAGTATCCGAAGGCACGGCTGCACTTTCACGATGCGGCGTTTCCGGAGTCGCCCATGCCCGCGCGAGTGCATCATGATCGCGTTCAAGTGGTGCTGTCGCTCGATGCGGAACTGTTCGGCCACGGCGCGGCGCATTTGTCCGCCGCGCTCGCCTTTGCTAAATCGCGTCTGAGCGAGGAGCAGCCCGGCCGCCTCTATGCCGTGGAGTGCACGCCGACGCTCACCGGGGCGATGGCTGACCATCGCCGTACGCTCGCCCCGAGTGCGCTCGTGAAATACGCGCAGGCGCTGGCGGATGCCGTGGCCGGACGCGCGCAACCGTCGGACGAATGGAGCGCTGCGCTGATTCGCGATTTGCAAAAGAACCCGGGCCGCAGCGTGGTGGTCGCTGGGCACTTTCAGCCGCTCAGCGTGCATCAAGCGGCCCGCGCGCTGAACGAGGCACTGGGGAATATCGGCAAGACGATCGATTACACCCCGGCTGCCGCAGCGGAACTTGCCCCAGCGACCTTGGGCGAGTTGGTCACCGCCATGAATCACGGCGAAGTGGATTCACTGCTGATCCTCGGTGGCAATCCCGTCTACGACACGCCGGCGGATCTTTCCTTCGCCGCCGCGCTCGCCAAAATTCCGTTCAGCGCTCACCACGGAGTCTACGAAAACGAGACCGCGCAGCTTTGCCGCTGGCACTTGCCGGAGTCGCACTTTCTCGAGGCGTGGAGCGATGCGCAGACTCTCGATGGAGCGGAGTCCATTGGACAGCCGCTCATCGATCCGCTCTACCCGAGCCGCTCTGCGCACGAGTTGCTCGCTATGTTGCTCGAGCAAGTGCCTACGACGGGTTACGAGATCATCCGCGCGGCGTGGCAGAAGCGGCATCCCGCCGATGATTTTGAGAGCTTCTGGCGCAAGACCTTGCACGATGGGGTTGCGGCTAATGCGGCTCCCGCCGTGCCTGCTGCTGCGCGCGAGTCTTCACCAAATGCCGAGACGCCCGCTTTGGCCGGGCTGGAACTGATCCTCCGTCCCGATGCGCATATCCTCGATGGACGTTACGCAGAAAACGCGTGGCTGCAGGAGCTCCCCAAGCCGTTCACTCAACTGACTTGGGAAAATGCGGCGCTGATCAGCCCGCAAACCGCGAAGGCGTTGCGCCTGGAGCATGGTAAGTTGGCGGAGTTGCGTTATCGCGGGCGGACACTGCGCGCGCCGGTTTGGATTCTGCCCGGGCAGGCGGAGAACTGCGTGACGATCCATCTCGGTTATGGGCGGAGCCGCGCGGGGACTGTAGGCACTGGACTGGGCAGCAATGCCTTTGCTCTGCAGACCAGCGACGCGCTGTGGGGTGGGGGAGGGTTGGAGGTTCACTCGCTGGGGGAGCGTCACACCTTTGCGACCACTCAGTCCCAGCAATACATGGAAGGCCGCGATCCCGTGCGGCTCGTGACGCCCGGCAAGACGTCTGTCGCAACGGAGTCCGAATCAACCCCGTCACTCTATCCCGCTTGGAAATACGACGGTCCGGCGTGGGGAATGGTGATCGATCTCTCCGCCTGCATCGGTTGCTCTGCGTGCACCATCGCCTGCCAGGCGGAAAATAACATTCCCGTGGTCGGTCGCGAGCAGGTCTTGCGGCGGCGGGAGATGCACTGGATCCGCGTCGATCGCTATTTTGACGGGGACGCTGCAGCGCCGCGCTTTCTCCATCAGCCAGTGCCGTGCATGCATTGTGAAAATGCACCTTGCGAGCTGGTGTGTCCGGTGGGCGCGACGGTGCACGATCACGAAGGGCTCAACGTGATGGTCTACAATCGCTGCGTCGGTACGCGCTATTGCTCGAACAATTGTCCCTACAAAGTCCGGCGCTTCAACTTCCTCAAATACAACGATACCGACTCGCCGACGCTGAAGCTCATGCGCAATCCCAACGTGACCGTGCGCATGCGCGGTGTGATGGAGAAATGCACCTACTGCTTGCAGCGCATCAGCGCCGCGCGCATCACGGCGGAGAAGGAGCAGCGACCGATTCGCGATGGCGAGGTCGTGCCGGCTTGCGCGCAGGCCTGTCCCGCGGATGCGATTATTTTCGGCGACATCAACGACAAGGCAAGTCGCGTGACCGCGCTGAGGAAATCGCCGCGGCATTATTCCCTGCTAGATGATCTCAATACGCGCCCGCGCACGACTTACCTCGCGCGCCTGCGCAATCCCAACCCGGAGATCGGCTAACCATGCAGAGCACCGCACAGACTTGCGAAACGGTGAGCGACCGCCTGAGCGGGCTGGTGCTCAAGCGTCCGCTCGGGCTCGCGTGGGTTGGCGGATTGGCGATCGCGTTCACCCTACTGCTGCTGCTCAATGTTGCCGTCGGCTGGTTGCTTATGAATGGCGTGGGCATCTGGGGGATCAATCAGCCGGTGGCCTGGGGCTTTGCCATCGTGAATTTCGTCTGGTGGATCGGCATCGGCCACGCGGGCACTTTTATCTCAGCGATTCTGCTGCTGTTGCACCAGCACTGGCGCACATCGATCAATCGCTTCACCGAAGCGATGACGCTCTTCGCCGTGGCCTGCGCCGGGATTTTCCCGCTGCTCCATCTTGGCCGACCGTGGGTGTTCTATTTCCTCGTGCCGTATCCGGACACCATGCGCTTGTGGCCGCAATGGCGCAGCCCGCTGGTGTGGGATGTGTTTGCGGTTAGCACTTACTTCACGGTCTCGCTCGTTTATTGGTACATCGGTCTCGTGCCGGACCTGGCCACCATGCGCGATCGGGCGAAGCAGCGCTGGATCAAGATCGTCTATGGCATCGGCGCACTCGGCTGGCGCGGCTCGGCCAAACATTGGGCGCGCTATGAGATGGCCTACCTGCTGCTCGCCGGTCTCGCTACGCCGCTGGTGCTCTCGGTGCATAGCGTAGTGAGTTTCGATTTCGCTGTGGCGGTGCTGCCGGGGTGGCATTCCACGATTTTTCCGCCTTACTTTGTCGCGGGCGCGATTTTTTCCGGTTTTGCCATGGTTCTTACGCTGCTGATCCCCGTGCGGGCGGCCTATGGCTTGAAGGACATCATCACCGAGCGGCATCTCGATCTTGCGGCGAAAGTGATGCTGGCCACCGGCCTCATGGTGGCGCTCGGTTATGCCAGCGAACATTGGATGGCGTGGTACTCGGATGAGTCGAACGAAGAGTTCGTCGCGCTGAACCGCATGTTTGGTCCCTATTGGCCGGTCTGGTGGACGACCATGACCTGCAACATCCTCATCCCGCAGGCGCTGTGGTGGCGGAGCGTGCGCATCAATCCCGTGCTGCTCTTCTGTATCTCGATCCTCGTCAATGTCGGCATGTGGGCCGAGCGCTACATGATCGTAGTCGTTAGTTTGCACCGCGATTTCCTGCCGTCGTCGTGGGGTAAGTTTCACGGGACCATTTGGGATTGGTCCACGTTCATCGGGACGATCGGGCTCTTCTTCACCTTGCTGTTCCTCTTCGTGCGGCTGCTGCCGATGATTCCCATCGCTGAGATGCGGAAACAAACTGTGGAGGACGAAGCGAAATGAACGCGCTTGCGCTCCATGGGTTAATTGCGGAATTCGACGAACCCGGCCCGCTGCTCGAGGCCACGCGACAGGCTTACGCCGCGGGCTATCGGCGGCTGGATGCCTACACCCCGTTTCACGTCGAAGGCGTGGCGGAGGCGCTCGGCATGCGCAATACCGGCGTGCCGATCATCACGCTGATCTGCGGGATCACCGGTGGGCTCGCTGGATACGGCATGCAATATTACGCGGCCGCGATTCACTACCCACTGAATGTCGGCGGGCGTCCGCTGCATAGCTGGCCGGCGTTTGTTCCGATCACTTTCGAGCTCACCATCCTTTTCGCGGCCCTCGGGACGGTCATCGGCATGCTGCTGCTCAACGGGTTGCCGCGCCACAATCATCCGGTTTTCGAAACGCCGTTTTTCGAGGTGCGAAATCAATCGCACTTCTATCTCTGCATCGAGTCGCGAGACCCGCTTTTCGATCGCGATGGCACGCAGGATTTCCTGCTTCAGCAAAAGCCCGCTCACGTCTGGGAGGTGCCGGCATGAAGGTGCGCGCGTTGTGCTTTGTCTTGATACTCGCGCTCACCGCGTGTCGCCGGGACATGGGACATCAGGCCTATCATCGTCCACTCGATGCCAGCAGTGTCTTCGCCGATGGCCGGGCATCGCGTCCGCTGCCGGAGCACACGATCGCGCGGGGAGACTTGCGGGAGGATGAACTCTTCTTCACCGGCCATGTGGACGGCAAGCCGGTCGATCTCTTTCCCGAACCGATCACACAGGCGACTCTGGAGCGCGGGCGGCAGCGTTACGATATCTACTGCTCCGTGTGCCACGGGCGCACGGGGGAGGGGAATGGGATGATCGTCCGGCGGGGATTCCCCACGCCTCCGTCGTTTCATATCGATCGACTGCGTTCCGCTCCTGCCGGACATTTTGTCGAAGTCATCAATAACGGGTTCGGCCTGATGTATTCCTACGCCTCGCGCGTCGAGCCTGCGGACCGCTGGGCCATCGCGGCCTACATCCGCGCCTTGCAAGTGAGCCAGCACGCCGGCCTGGCCGATGTCCCTCCGGCCGATCGTTCCAAACTGGAACAGGAGGGCAAGCCATGAGCGAGTTGCTTCAGAATCGTTTTGCCAGGTGGCAGCGCAACGCTTGGATCGTCGGCGCGATCGGCTTTGCCGCTTGGGCGCTTGGCATCCTCTTCGCGCGGCACACGGCGTTTCAGAGCTATTGGTTTGCCTGGATTTTCTGGAGCGGGCTCGGCTTTGGTGCGCTGTCGATTCTGCTCACGCATCTGCTCGCGGGTGGCGCGTGGGGTGAGGCGGTGCGGCCATCGATCAAAGCAGCGACTCTGACCATTCCCCTCATGGCGCTGCTCATGATTCCCGTCTTTTTCTCCATGGGCGATGTGTTCCCGTGGGTGAATCCACACGGGCTCGCGGAGTCCGCGCCGCACAAGCGCGCCTACCTCACCGTGCCGTGGTTCATCGTGCGTGCGGTGATTTATTTCGCGGGCCTCACCTTCCTGGCGAGACTGCTCCGACATCGCGATGACCGCAGCACAGGACCAGCCAGCGGCGCGGGCATCGTCGGCTATGGCCTGTGCATGGTCTTTGCTTCGACCGATTGGGTCATGTCGCTCGAGCCGCGCTGGTTCTCCACCATGCTCGTGGTGATCGTGATGGCGTGGCAATTCCTCGCCGCACTCGCGCTCTCCGTGATCATCGTCACCGCGCTGGCCAAGGCGGGCCTGCCCGTGACGCAAAAGCAACTGCACGACCTCGGCAACCTCCTTCTCGCGTTCGTGGTCTTCTGGATGTACGTCTCGTTCGCGCAGTTCCTCATCATTTGGGCGGGCAATCTGCCCAGGGAAATCTCGTGGTATATCGCGCGTAGCGCGGGCGGGTGGCAGTACGCGGCGATCGCTCTGGCCGTGGTGCAATTTGCGCTGCCCTTTGCCCTGTTGCTCTCGCGAGCACGGAAGCGTCATCCGCAGCGTCTGCTGCCGATCGCCGTGCTGATCTTTGCGGCGAGCGTGCTGAATGTCTTTTGGCTCATCATGCCGAGCTTCCGGCCCACGGGTTTTCGTGTGCAGTGGCAGGATGTGGTCGCGTTCGTCGGCATTGGTGGATTGTGGATTGGAACGTTCCTCCATTTTTCCAAGGGGCACTTGCTGGTCGAGTTGCCCACGTCGCAGGAGGTGCCCCATGCCTGACGAATCTGCCCGCTACGAGCGCCGGGATTTCAACCCGCGCATCATCGGCTACTCCGCGTTGGGTCTGGTGATCGTGTGTATCGCGACCAGCGTGGTGATCTTCCTTTTCGAAAGAGGGCTCGACCGCTTCTTCGGCTACCAGGGCAAAGCGACGTGGACATCTTCTCCCGAGATGGAAGTCCCCGGGCCGCAGCTGCAAGCGAACCCTGCGCGCGAGCTAGGGGAAATGCGGGCGCAGGAAGACGCCCTCCTGCACAGCTATGGCTGGGTCGATCGCGAGCACGGAGTCATCCGCGTGCCGATCGAGAAGGCGATGCAACTCACCCTCGAACGCGGCCTGCCCACGCGAAAGAGCATTGTCAAAACCGCGCCATGAAACTGTTTCTGACTTTCATGCTTCTGACGATGGCAATCGTACGCGCACAGACGTTGCCCGACGCGCAGATCGCGCAAGTGGATTTCGAGCAACGTCTCGGCGCTACCGTGCCTGTGAATGCGATCTTCCGCGATGAATCGGGAGCGCCGGTGCGCCTTGGGCAGTTCCTCGGCGAACGCCCCGTGGTGCTGGCCCTCGCGTATTACGAGTGCCCAAATCTTTGCACGGTCGTGCTCAATGGAATGCTGGAGAGCCTGCGCAATGTGCGCCAGGAGGCGGGTCGCGATTTCGATGTGGTGGTAGTGAGCATCAATCCTCGCGAGACACCCAAGCTCGCGGCGGACAAGAAGCACACCTACACCATGCGCTACGGGCGCCCCGGCTCGGCGAAGGGATGGCATTTCCTCACCGGCGATGAGGCTCCCATTCACCAGCTCGCGGATGCTGTCGGCTATCGCTACGTCTACGAGCCGAAGAGCAAGCAATACGCGCACCCCAGCGGCATCGTCGTCATCACGCCCGAAGGGAAAGTGTCGCGCTATTTTCTGGGCATTGAATATCCGCCGAATGAAGTGAGGAAGGCCCTGGCGGAGGCTTCGCAGAGCCGCATCGGCTCGCTGGCGAATCGCCTCCTGCTGCTCTGCTTTCACTACGATCCGCACACCGGCCGCTACACGCTACTCATCACGCGCCTCATGCAGATCGCCGGGATCGGTACCGCCTTGGCTGTGGGTGTCTTGATTGTGCGTATGGCCCGCCATGAACGTCGCAGGGAGGGCCTGTCATGACCGCGCCGCTCGCTGTGTGGTTCCTGCCGGAACGCGCCTCGAATCTCGCGGGCGAAGTGGACGCGCTTTTCTATGGCCTGCTGATTCTGTGCGGGCTGGTGACGCTGGGTGTGTGCGCGGCGATCTCGTGGTTTTGCCTGCGCTATCGCCGGGGATCGAAGGCCACGCGGCAAGCGGAGCTCAAGCCGATCTACTTCGAGATCGCGTGGTCCACCATTCCGCTCCTCATCTTCATGGTGATCTTCGTCCTGGCGGGCGCGGTCTATTTTCACATGGGCAAGCCGCCGGCCAACGCCGTGGAGATCCACGTCGTAGGCAAGCAGTGGATGTGGAAAGTGCAGCACCCCACCGGCCGCCGGGAGATCAATGAACTGCACCTGCTGGTGAATCAACCGGTGAAGCTGCTCATGACTTCGCAGGATGTCATTCACGATGTCTTCGTGCCGGCCTTCCGGACGAAGCAGGACGTGTTGCCCGGGCGCTACACGGTGGAATGGTTCATCCCGACCAAGCCCGGGCACTACCATCTCTTCTGCGCGGAGTATTGCGGCACAGACCACTCACTCATGGGCGGCTGGGTGCACGTGCTCGATGCCGAGCT
>JBGGMZ010000132.1:0-30952 GCA_041287745.1 Chthoniobacter sp.
GCCGAAAAATCGGCTGTCATCCTGAGCGTAGCGGGGAAGCACGGGCGGAGCCGAAGGACCTCTGACTTCTGCGGGTTCTCGCGCGGAGCTGATACGCGTTCCCGGAGAAGAGGCGCTCTCCTCGGAATGCACGTCTGACGACGGAAGATAAGTTACTTTCGGACGCGCGCATGGCTCCGCGCAAAGACCCGCAGAAATTTGAGGTTTGCCCCACAGTCCCATAGGCGTCTCGCTTCGCTCGGCTTTCGACTCCGCCCGTGATTCCCCGCTACGCTCAGGATGACGGGCTTTTTTTGGAACACGCTATCGCGCGGGGCGTGCCAACTAATTAAACCGAAACCGCTCCAGTCATCGAGCACGCCCAGGTGCCATGCAGTGTGCGCGTGAGTCCTCACACGCAACGGAAATATCCGTCGCTCGTGCGCGATGCGCTTTACTTCGCCGATTCGCTAACAGGAAACCCCTCGACCAACCCGATGGTCGCCCACGCGCTGCCCCAAAAAGTGTAGATACCGGTCGCTGCCTTCAGTGACTTGGCCTTGTCCGGCGCGCTGCGGTCGATCTTGCTGATCTTCGTGATATCGATGTCCCAGCCGCCATCCTCGCGCTGGTGACTGAGCAGCCAGGCTTGGGCACGGGCCACGGCGCTGGCTGAACCGGGATCGGGAGCTTGCTGCAGCAGGTAGAGCGCTTCGCCTGTGGCGAGAGAATCGCTGGTTTCTTCACCGATCATATACCCCCAGCCCCCGTCTGCGTGCTGGTGTTTCAAGAGCTCTGCGCGCAGTGGAGCGACGTCCGCTGGTGGACCAAAGCGTTGGGCGTAGAGCGTGCGCCACACGAGCGTATCGACCGACTTCGCAGGTTCATCCTTGGCAAACAATGCCGCCGCTTGAGCGCGGGCGGTGTCGGTGGCGGCCTGGGCGTCCGGTTGTGTGCCGAGCGCGAGCAGGAGCATGCGTGCGGTGTTGCTGGTGGCATCTTGCGGACCTCGCCGCTGCATACTATTGAACTGGCTGGCTGGCTTCCACGACCCATCCGGCTGCTGGCTCTTTATGACGAGATCGGTGAGTGCCGGCATGGCCTTCTCCGGCATGGCGAGCTTCATCAACGCGGCACTTTCGGGGACGGGCTTCGCTTCCTTCGAGAGGGAAGAGGACCAGTCCACGAATTCCGCGAACATCTTCGGATCAATGACAAAGCCGCGCCGTTGGGCCTCGCGATGACTCCACAGCAGCGCCGGCATATGGTGGCAGCCGTTGCAGGTCTGTTCGTTCATCCACGTGTCCGCTTCTTTGTCGAGGTAGGCGAGGCTCTTGACGGTTGCCGCGCGCAGGAGTGCTTCGTCGGGCTTGGGTGGCTCCTCGGCACGAGCCGCAAACGCCGAGAGGGCGAGCACGGCGATGAGCAAACGGACCACTGGGGGATGTGCGTTCATGCACGGAAAGGGGGTACAATGATCTGACCCCAGACGTTCCGGCTGTGTTAGGAATTAACAAGACGAATTCTGTGCTTCTAATGGAAGCGGTTCAATTGGGATTCTTCCTCTACGCAGCCACCCCCTCCTTTTCATGAAACGACTGTTCTCCATTCTCGCCCTATCCGCCGCTCTTCTCGTTCCCGCTCTTGCGCTCGACCCCGCTGCGGATCGCATCGTGGTGCTGATCAGCGTGGATGGCCTGGCGCATTACTATTTCGACGATGCCAAGGCGGAGATGCCGACCATTCGTCAACTTGCGGCTGAAGGTGTGCGGGCGCAAAAGATGAAAGTCTCGATGCCCACGGTGACGTGGCCGAATCACACGACATTGGTCACCGGTGTCAACCCGGGCAAGCACGGCGTCATCGGCAACAGCTACCTCGACCGCGCAACGGGCAAGGTCATCTCCCTGCTGCCCGATCCGCTCTTCAACAAAGACGAAATCGTGAAAACGCCGACGGTTTACGATGTGGCGAAGGGAGCAGGATTGAAGACAGCCGCCATCATCTGGCCGGCGAGTCGCGGTGCGCAGACCCTCGACTGGACGGTGCCCGATGTGGCGACGGATGAGTCGTTCCAAAAGTATGGCACGCCATCGCTTCTTACCGAGTTCAAGGCTGCCGGTATCCCGTATGAACAGCAAGGTACATGGTGGAAGGGAGGTCAGGGACAGGATCGCGACCGCATGTATGCGCAGATGCTGAATTTTGTCGTGCGCACCCATCGGCCAAATATCGCGCTGCTCCACCTCGTGGAAGTGGACCATGTCGAGCATGCGCATGGCCCGCAATCGCCGGAGGCCTACGCGGCAGTGAAATTTGCCGATGATCGCGTGCGCGAGGTGTGGGAGGAACTGAAGAAGGATTTCCCTGGCAAGGCCACGCTCATCGTGGCTTCCGATCACGGTTTCTTCCCGTATCAGCAGCAGATTCAGCCGAATGTGTTGCTGCGCAAGGAAGGCCTGCTTACGGCGGAAGGCACCAAGATCACTGGCGGCCAGGTGCGCGCGGTGGCGCAAGGTGGCTCGACGTTCCTTTATGTGCTCGACCAGGCGAACCGCGACGCGCTCATCGCGAAATTAGCAGACAAGTTCAAGGACGTTGAGGGTGTCGACATCGTGATCACGCCAAAGGATTTTGCAAAATACGGCATGGTCGATCCGCAGAAGAATCCGCAGATGGCCGACGTGGTGCTCTCCGCGAAGAAGGGTTACTCATTTTCCGATTCGCTCGCCGGCGACCTCGTCGTGACGCCGAAGACGGAAGAAGTGAAAGGCACGCACGGCTACGATCCGAACCAGGACGGCCTGCACGGCACATTTGTCGCGTGGGGCGCGGGCATCAATGCTGGCGCGAAGCTCGGTACGATTAACAACACCGACGTCGCGCCGACAATCGTTACACTCCTCGGCTTGAAAATGCCGGATAGTGATGGACAGGTGCTCGAGAGTATTCTCTCGAAGTGAGCTGAATATTGCTCATCAAGCACTGGGAACTAAGAACTCCACCGCCGCCATGCCCCTCCATCTTCCTCCCGTCTCCCGTCGCGAATTCCTGCGACGTTCGCTCGTCGCCGGTGCCGGCTTGCTCACGATTCCCGCACTCCGTGCGGCGGATGTCAGGGTCGACCCAAATCACTGGGCGCTCCTCTCCGACATCCATATCGCGGCGGATACCTCTTTGGTGCGGTTCGATATCAACATGGCCGATCATCTGCGCGCGGCGGTAGCCGGCGTGCGCGCGCTTTCCTCCGCGCCAGCGGGAGTGCTGGTGAATGGCGATTGCGCCTTCAATCACGGTCTCACGGAAGACTACGCAGCAGTGGGCGATCTGCTGAAGCCGCTCTCGGAGGCTGGCCTGCCGCTGCATCTTTCGATGGGGAATCACGACGACCGCGACGTGTTCTGGAAGACGATCAAGGATGCGCGTCCCGCAGCGCCGCCGCTGGAGAGTCGGCAGGTTTCGATCGTGGAAGCGGGGTACGCGAATTGGTTCATGCTCGACTCACTCGACGTCACGAACAAGACGCCCGGTGTGCTCGGTGAGGAACAGCGCGCGTGGCTGTCGAAGGCACTCGATGCGCGCATCGACAAACCGGCGCTGGTCATGGTGCATCACGACCCAA
Organism: Chthoniobacter sp.; assembly: GCA_041287745.1. Lineage (GTDB taxonomy): Bacteria > Verrucomicrobiota > Verrucomicrobiia > Chthoniobacterales > Chthoniobacteraceae > Chthoniobacter. The sequence goes on from JBGGMZ010000132.1 coordinate 3,602, forward strand.
TGTTCGTGGAGGGGAAAAAGACCGGCCTGCTGGATACCGCGGAGCTGATGGAAATCCTCAAGCCCCGCCGTCATGTCAAAGCCCTGATCTACGGCCACACGCATACCTGGCGCATGACCGAGGTGGAGGGCATCCATCTCGTGAATCTCCCCGCCGTTGCCTACCCCTTCAACAAAGCGGAAGTAACCGGCTGGGTGGATTGCACGCTGCATCCCGACGGCATGTCGCTGGAAATGCACGCGCACGACACCACGCATGCCGCGCATGGGAAGATTAGCGAGCTGAAGTGGCGTGCGGCGTGATCTGCCGTTGTAGCGGCGGTCTCTGACCGCCGGATACATCGCGTTGCAGACGGCGACGGTCAGAGACCGCCGCTACAGGTGCTCCGCCCCTTTCTAGTGCTTGCGCGCGAGACCAGCCGCTGCCAGGCCCGCCGTCAGCCCGGCAAAGGATTTCTGCGCTGCGGCCTTTGGCTCGTATTCCGGTTTCTTAAAAAGCATCGCGCTCACTTCCACGACCACATCGCCTTTGTAGCCGAACGCCTGGAGCTTCTTGAAATACGCCCCGTAATCAATGGTGCCTTCCCCGGGCAGGAGGAAGGCCACTTTCTCCGGCGTGCCGCTCACGTCCTTCACGTGGATGAAGCTCGTGTGGGGCAGGATGGCATCCATCGTTTCAGCGAGCCCGAGCTTTTGCGCCTGGAAGTGACTGTAGTCGTAAGCGAGCTGGATGGAGGGGTGATTGACCGCCTTCCACACCCACAACAGCTGCTCCGGCGTTTGCACGGCATTCATGACGTGCGCCTTGATCGCAATGGTGATCTTCGCTTCTTCCGCGGCCTTGCCCCATGCCTTCAAGCGTTCGACCATGCGGTCTTTTACCTGGTCCCATTCGGCAGGCTTGCCGCCCAGGACGGTCTCAAGCGGCGGCACGGCGCCGGGCGATACGTCGTGGGCAAGCTGCCCGGCGGCCTTGATGCGCTCGAGGATTTTGGCCTGCTGCGCATCGTCGCCGAGCGGACTGAAATTTTCCATCAAGCCGGAGACCTTGAGCTTCAGCGAGGCCAGTGTCTCTCGCAGTTGCGCGCGCTCGGCAGCGCCGAATTGCGCGGGCGTGGTGGGATAGCCATCGAGCAGGCATAACTCCACACTGTCGTAGCCGATCTGTGCGCACGTCTTCAGCGCATCGTCGAGCGTGAGCGCCTTCATGCCATAGAGCGTATAGCCGAGGCCGAAGGTGGCTGTGGACTTTTCCTGCGCGCGCAAGGGTGAGCCAAGCGCAGCGAGGCCGAGTGCGGCAGAGGCCTGACGAAGGAATGCGCGACGGGGAAGGGAAGGGGGGCGGGAGCTCATGGAGGAGAACTAAGTTAAATTTGTCCGCGTCATTTTTCCAAGTCTGCGGTTCAAAGCACAGAGCCGATTGCTACAAGTATACCGTCACCCACCCCCTAAATGAAACGTTTGCTCTTCGCCGGCCTTGCCCTGTTGTTCACCTGTCATGCTTTCGCGGCGGCGGAGCATTGGAACATCCTCTTCATCTTCGCCGACGACTGGGGGCGTTACGCGAGTTGCTACAAAGGGCTCGACGGCCGGCCCACGCTGAACGACGTGGTGCAGACGCCGAATATCGACCGCGTGGCGCGAGAGGGCGTGCTGTTCAAGAATGCGTTTGTCAACTCACCGAGCTGCACGCCCTGCCGCAGCTCGCTGCTCTCGGGGCGCTACTTTTTTAACTGCGGGCGCGGCGCGATTCTCAACGGCGCCGTGTGGGACAGCGCGATCCCGTCGTTCCCGCTCCTGCTCAAGGATGCCGGTTACAATATCGGCAAGAGCTACAACGTCTGGAGCCCCGGTACGCCCGCGGATGCGCCGATCGGTGGACAAAAGTTTGCCTACGAGAAGGCGGGCCGGCAGCCGAACCGCTTCTCCGCCACGGCGACGAAGATGGTGACGGATGGCATGAGCGTGGAGGCAGCGCGCGAGAAGATCCTCGATGTGGTCCGCGACAACTTTAAGGCGTTCCTGGCGGACCAGAAAGAAGCCCAGCCTTGGCTCTACTTCTTCGGCCCCACGAATACGCATCGGCCTTGGGTGAAAGGCTCGGGTAAGAAGCTCTGGGGCATCGATCCAGATGCGGTGAAAGGCAAGCTGCCCAAGCACCTGCCGGATGTGCCGGAGGTGCGTGAGGATGTGGCCGACAATCTCGGCGAGGCGCAGGCGGTGGATGCCTATGTCGGCGTGTTCATGAAGATGCTCCAGGAGTCGGGGCAACTCGACAAGACGCTCATCGTGATCAGCGGCGATCACGGCATGGGCGGGATGCCCGGGGCGAAGTGCAATCTCTACGATTTCGGCCTGAGCGTGGCGTTGGTCGCGCGAGTCCCCGGGGGGAAGGGCGGACGTGTGGTGGATGATTTCGTGCGCCTGCCGGATCTCGCACCGACCTTCATGGAAGTGGGCGGCGTCAAGCCGCCGGAGGGCCTTTACGGACGCAGCTTGAAGCCGCTACTGGAGTCGGACAAAAGCGGCCAGATCGACCCGGAACGCACATGGGTGCTGAGCGGCCGTGAGCGTCACGTGGCCACCGCTCGTGAGGACAATTTGCCGTATCCCATGCGCTGCCTGCGCACGCCGGAATTTCTCTACATCCGCAACTTCGCGCCGGATCGCTGGCCGATGGGCGCACCTTATTCGGCGGGTGAATCCGGTTCGCCGCCCGCGGAGGAATTGGAGACAAACACTTACGCGGCCTTTCCCGACATGGACGCGAGCCCGACAAAAGCGTGGCTGATCCTGCACCGCAACGAGCCGCAGTGGAAATGGCACTTCGATCACGCCTTCGGCAAGCGACCGGCGGAAGAGCTCTATGATCTGCGCAAGGACCCGGACGAAACAGAGAACGTCGCTACGGACCCCGCTTACGCAGCGCAAAAAGAAAAGCTGGCGACGGAACTAATGAAGAAGCTGAAGGACGCCGAAGATCCGCGCGTGACAGGCGATGGGCTCACCTTCGAACGGCCGCCCTTTACTGGAGGTAAGGAGCAGAAATGAAAGCGCCGTCCTTTTTTATTCGAGCGTTGTTCGTCGTCGGTTCACTGGCCCCGGCTATCACTGGTCGCGCCGTTGAGAGGCCGAACATCGTCTTTATTCTAGTGGACGACCTGGGCGCCACGGATCTCTCCTGCTTCGGCAGTCCGTTTTATCAGACGCCAAACATCGATCGACTGGCGCACGATGGCGTGAAATTCACCCATGCCTATTCGGCATGCACGGTTTGCTCGCCGACGCGCGCGTCGATCATTTCCGGACGCTACCCGGCGGAGTTGCACCTTACAGATTGGATTGCCGGCCACAATCGGCCGAAGGCCAGGCTGCGCATTCCCGATTGGTCGAAGAATCTCACGCACGATGTCCCGACCTTGCCGCAAGCAATGCACGCGGCGGGTTATACGACGGCAGCGATTGGCAAGTGGCACCTCGGTGAAGACCGCCCGGACGCCTACGGCTTCGATGTCGCTATCGCGGACAATGGCAAGGGCCAGCCCGCGACGTATTTTTCGCCCTACAAAAATCCCAATCTCGCCGACGGTCCTGCGGGCGAATTTCTCAGTGACCGGCTGACGACCGAGGCGGAGAAGTTCATCGAGCAAAACAAGGAGCACCCCTTCTTTCTCTATTTCGCACATTACGCCGTGCACACGCCGCTCATGGGCAAGGCCGATGTGATTGCGAAGTACAAGGATCGCGCCTCGGCGAATGATCCGCAGCACAACGCGACCTACGCCGCGCTGGTCGAGAGTGTGGATGACAGCGTGGGCCATCTGCGGGCGAAGCTCGATGAGTTGAAGCTTACCGATCGGACGGTAGTGATCTTCGCATCGGACAACGGTGGGCTGCGGCTCAACGACGTGACCTCGAATCTCGGTCTGCGTGCAGGCAAAGGCTCGGCCTACGAGGGCGGAGTCCGCACGCCAGCGATCGTCTTCGTGCCTGGCGTGACGCAGGCAGGCACGGTGAATGCGACGCCGATCATCTCGATGGACTGGACGGCGACGATCCTCGATCTCGCTGGCGCCAAGCCGCTGGATCAACAGCGCGGAGTGAGTCTCAAGCCGGTGTTGGGGGGAGGCGAGATCGCACCGCGGCCGCTCTTCTGGCACTACCCGCACTATCATCCGGGCGGTGCCACGCCTTACAGCGCGGTGCTGGATGACAGCTGGCGGTTGGTGGAGTTCTTCGAAGATAACCACGTTGAGTTATATCACCTGAGCGACGATCCGCTGGAGGCACACGATCTCGCCGCGACGCAATCCGGGAAGGCTGCGGAGCTGAAGGCAAAGCTGCACGCGTGGCGCGAGTCGATGGGCGCGCAATTGCCCACACTAAATCCGGACTACGATCCCAACGCCCCGCTTCAGGTCCCGAAGAAGAAAGCTGCGCCTGAGCAGTAAGGTCGCAACTTTCGGTTTGGGCCGATGTTCCAAATTCACCCCGAACAAACCTATGTTTCCCCACTCGATCTCCCGTCGCTTTTGCCTGCATCTTTGCGCCGTCTTCACCTTGGGCTCCTTCGGTATCACGGCCCACGCGGCGGACTCCGCTGCCGAGTCGAAGACGCTCCTCGCTGAGCGTGGCAAGTTGCTGGTGACCGATGATCTCAATGCGGCGCCCGCCGCTCCGTGGAAAGTAGCCAAGGGGAAATGGGAACTGGCGGACGGCGTCTGGCACGGAGAGGAAGTGCCCGCCGACAATCATCCCGGTGTGATCCGCCGCCCACTGGGCGCCAAGGACGTGATCATTCAGTATTCCATCAAACTCGAGGGCGGGAAGCAGGCCACGCTGAGCATCAACACCGAGAAGGAACATCTCTGCCGCGTGTTGATCCGCCCGGATGCCTTCATCGTGCAGAAGGACGACATGGATCACGACGGGCCGGATAAGGCGATTGTTTTCAAAACCATCAAGACGGAGATCAAGCCGGGCGAATGGCATACCGTCCTTGTGGAAATTCTCGGCAATGAAATGGTCGCCAGTCTCGACGGTGACAAAGTCGGTTTCGGTTCCCACGAAGTGATCGCCCGCGAGAAGGCCAACTTCGGTTTCACCATCGGCGGCGGTGGAGTCGCGTTGAAGAACCTGCGCGTGTGGGAAGCGACGCCGAACAAGAGCTGGGCGGAGACGAAAGCGAAGCTCGCGTTGGCATCGACGAAGTAGTACCGTCTGCTTTTGGGTAGGGTGGGCGAAATTTGGGCCGCTTTTGTCCTTTTCGGGAAGATGTCTACTTGTTTAAATAACGACAGAGGAGCGTAATATGTCGTATTACCATCTCGCCCGTCACCTTCCTGCTCTCTTGCTTGGAATGCTGACGGCCACCGCCTCGGCGCAACTTTACGTCACGCAAGATGCGGGAGCGATCCGCACTTACAATCCCTCGACAGGGGTAGTCGCCAATTCCAGTTTTATCACCGGGACAATCACTGACCGGGATCTGCTCCTTAATGGAAACTTGCTCTATGTGGCCGATGGTGGTTTTGCCCGGGTAGGTCTCTATAACGCCACGACCGGCGTCGCGATCAACGCGAACCTCATCACCGGGTTCAGTTTTCCCGGTGGCTTGGCTCTTTCCGGCAATACGCTCTTCGTCTCCGATTTGAACACCGGCATTGTCGGCACTTACAACGCCACTACCGGTACCGCGATTAATGCCAACTTCATCAACTCGGGCCTTGTCAATCCTTCGGGTCTGGCCGTGGTCGGTAATACGCTTTACGTGGCCGATTACGGGTTGGGCAAAATACAGACGTTCGACGCCACCACGGGCGCGGTGATCAATGCGAGTTTTGTCACCGGGCTGACCACTCCCATCGGCATTGCGATCGTCGGGGCCAACCTCTATGAGGCCGAGTGGAATGGCAATCGGGTCGGGCTTTATAATGCCACTACGGGCGCGACGATTAACGCCAATTTCGTGACGGCCATGACTTCGCCGATCGACGTGGCCGTGGCTGGCAATAGCCTTTACGTCTCGAGCCAGAATGGGAATCGTGTAGGCTTATTCGATGCCGCCACGGGAGCGACAACCAACGCCAACTTCATCACTGGAGTGACCCTGCCGGGCGCACTGGCTGTGGTGCCGGAGCCGGGTAGTGTGGGATTGTTGCTGGCGGGACTTGGCTTGCTGGCTGCGCGCAGAAAGAGGCTGGTCTAGGTCTGCGGCCTTCACGGGTCGCCCGAGCCAATCAATTCGGCCGCGTGGAGCGTCGATAGCTCAAAAGCAAAACCTCTCCGCAGTTGCCCGCGGAGAGGTTTGCTGAAGTCTTGGCGATGTGCGCTCCGCTTACGCGAAGAACGCGGTGTTGGGCTTCGCCTTCACCAGCTCGCGCGGCTGGTTGAGATGGTTGTAAACGATCGTGTCGGGATCGATGCCGAAGGCGTGGTAGATCGTGGCCAGCAGTTCGGTGGGGTGCACCGGGTCGGACTTCGGGCTGGAGCCCGTGGCGTCGGATTCGCCGTGGACGTACCCTTTCTTGATGCCCGCACCCGCGACGCACGCGGTGTAGCAATATGGCCAGTGGTCGCGACCGTCGGCGCTGTTCACATTGCCGCTGGTGCTGAGGCCTTTCTCCGGGCTGCGGCCGAATTCGCCGAGGGCGACGACGAGAGTTTCGTCGAGCAGACCGCGCTGTTCCATATCCTCGATGAAGGTGCTGAAGCCTTGGTCAAACATCGGTCCGGCCTGGCCCTTCAGGCGGCTCGTGAGGCCAGTGTGCATGTCCCACGAATGATTGTCGGAATTCGCCACTTTGGGCCAGATCACCTCGACCACACGGGTGCCAGCCTCGACTAGGCGGCGGGCGAGGAGGAGCGATTGGCCGAAGGTGTTGCGGCCGTAACGGTCGCGCAATTTTTCGTCCTCACGATCGATCGCGAAGGCGTCGCGCGCCTTGCCGCTGGTGATGAGGTCGAGCGCTTTGCCGTAGTATTCGTCGAGGTGGTAATTCTCCACCGCTTTATCGATGTCGGGCATGGTGTCCTCGATCGACTGGCGCAGCGAGGCCCGGCGCTTCAGGCGCTGGGCAAAGACGTCGGGCCGCAGGTTCAGGTCGTCGACCTTGATGCGGTTCATCTTCGACATGTCGAGGTCATCACCGTCGGGGAAGAGGGTGTAAGGATCGTATCCCCGGCCGAGGAAGCCGGCGGTGCCGCCTTTGCCCACCACGTTCGATTCCTGCAACGGCCGCGGCAGCACCACGAAGGGCAGCATCGGCTCGGTCGGCGGCTTGAGGCGGATGATGTTCGAACCGAAGTTCGGATAATCCTTCGGGCTCGGCGGCTCGAGCTGGCCGGAGGGCGACACCTTGTCCGTGGTGTAGCCGGTCATGATCTGATAGATCGCCGCGGTGTGATTGAAGAGCCCGTTCGGCGTGTAACTCATCGATCGGATCATGGTGAACTTGTCATTCACCTGAGCCAGCTTCGGCAGGATCTCCGTGAAATTGATGCCCGGGATCTTCGTCTTGATGTTCGTGAAGGGGCTGCGGATTTTGTCCGGCACATTTTCCTTCGGATCCCACAAGTCGAGATGGCTCGGGCCGCCCTGCAAGTAGACCATGACCACGCTCTTGGCCTTGCCCCAGCCGGGGCCGCCTTTGACGACGGCATCGGTCGCCGCTGCGCGCGCCTTGAGATTCAGGAGCGAGCCGAGCGTACAGCCGAGAATGGCCGAGCCGCCGACGCGGATGAGATCGCGGCGGGTGATGCCGAGGTGATTGTCGCAGAGATCGCGACCGGGTTGTCCTGGGATGCGCAGCATAATTTTGGTGTCTAGGGTGGATTAGTGGTTGAAGAGGAAGGCGGCGTTGTTAACGAGAGCCCAGGTGAGATCCTGGGCGGCGGTGAGACGCTTGTTGATCATTTGCGAGTTGCTCTGCGTGGAGTCCTGCCGCAGCTGCACGAGCTTGGGATCGAGCTTGATCGGCAGCTCGGCGGTGGCCACTGATTCACGGCGCTCGATCACACCGGGGTCGATGGACAGCGGCATCTGGTTCTTACCGAGCGTGAGGGTCAGCTTGCGCAGATCGGGGTCGGCTTCCTTCCAATAGCTGGTGAGAGAGGCAACGTCTTCCTTCGTGCGAACCGGTGCGGGCTTCTTCAGTGCGTCGACTACCGCCAGCGGCAGGCCGATGGTGAGTGGCTGCGTCGAGGTGGTGGCCCACAGGCGGAAGTGCGCGATGGTGAACATCTGGTTGCGCGGCATATTCATTTCAAAGCGCAGACGCGAACCCTTCGCATCACCCAGCGGCTTTTTCAGGGTGAACACCGCATAGTGCGGCACGCCGACTTGAGGAGCGATGGCCCAGCCATTGTTCGGGTCGCCCTTTTTGCCGTCGATCGCGCCCTTGATATCAAACTTATCCTGGCTGAAATCCGCCATCGCGCTGGCGATGTCGACTTCGTTGGTGGCATTCGTGCGATAATCGGACGCCTTCACGCCAAACTCGGTCAGGACGAAATTGCCTCCCGAGCGGCCTGGGCCGAAACCGGGTTCATCGGCGCTCGGGAGAACCTCGAGCAGGATGCCCGTGATGCCGGCGAGCTTGGTGTCGACGTTGATAGCGAAGTCCGCATTCTGCGAAGTCTGCGGGCCGGCCTTGATCGAGCCATCGGCCTGCTTGGTCAGCGTGATGTTATTCGTCGACTTCATGTCGGTCGGATCGAGTAGCTGCCAGCCGGTGTAGGTGCGCGCGACCGGCACCGTCTCCTCGAACTTCGCCTGCGCAGCGGCCAGCTTGTCTTTCTCGTAAGCCTTCACCGCGGCATCCGCCTTGGCGATGTCGTCCTGCCGTTTCTTCTCTGCGGCGGCAACCTTCGGCGCGATCTCCGTTTCGTAACGAGTGAGTTCGGTCTTCGCCGCAGCGATGGCCGCGACGCGCTCGCCTTCCATCTTCTCGATGATCGGCGCCTGCTCTTTTTCCTTGGCCTGCCATTCGGCAGTGAGCGTGGCATGCTCGGGGTCGATCGTCGCCCACGTCTCCAGCGTCTTCTTGATTTCCGTGGGCGTGGCCGGGCGGTTCAGCACGCGGGTGAAGATTTCGTCGGCCAGCTTGGCGTCGTCCGGTTGCGTGGAAACCAGCTTGGCGAGGCTGTTCTTGTCGTCACCGATCGCATCGGCCACGGCGGGGCCGCTGAGCAGCGCCATCACGCTGCCGAGTCGCAGATCACTGGAGCGTTCGCATTCGCAGGAGCTCTCGCGGGCCGGGCGGCCGAGATTCGCGAGGAAGCCACTGGGCAGATCGAGCGCGGAATCCGGAAGCTGCTGCGCACCAGTGCCGCCCGGCAGGCGGGTGGGAGCGCCAGTGACTTTCAGCACGGCGTCGTAGAGCACCTCTGCTGGGAGGCGGCGGGCCATGGCGTGCGAGTAGTTGATCTTGTCGTCCTCGTTCCACTTGTTCGTGCCCACGGAGAGCTGATAAGTGCGCGACTGGCAGATGAGACGCAGCACGTGGCGCACGTCGAAGCCGTGGCTGATGAACTCGGTCTTGAGATACTCGAGCAACTCCGGGTTGGTCGGCGGATTGCCAGCGCGGATGTCGTCCAGCGGCTCGATGACGCCAGCGCCCGTGAGGTAACCCCAGAGACGGTTAACGTAACTGGCAGCGAAGAAACGATTGTCCGCGCTGGTCATCCATGCGGCGAGTTGCTCGCGGCGGGTGGATTTGTCGGACAACGGATTCTCCAGCTTCGTTTCGAAGGGGAAGGTCGGTGCTGCGACTTTATTCGTGCGCAGGTGGATCATATCGCCTGTGGGGGCATCCTTCACGATTTCATAAATCGGCCGCGCCTTTTCCACCGCGGTGCCGGCGATGACTGCCTTGCCGCTGGCCGGGTCTGTGCTGAGCTGCACCTGGGTGAAATATGCGCCGAGATGATAGTATTGGTCCTGTGTCCAGCGCTCGAAGGGATGGTCGTGGCACTTGTTGCAGTTGAAGCGCGTAGCGAGGAAGAGATGCGTGGTGTTTTCCATCGCCTCAGCCGGCTCGCGCAGAATCTTCCAGTAGCTCGCGGCGGGATTGTCCTTCGTCGAGCCAGTCGCCGTGATGATTTCGCGCACAAACTGGTCGTAAGGCTTGTTGGCCGCGACTTGCTGACGAATCCATCCCCGGAAAAGCTTGGCGCCTTCGCCACCGAGGAACTTCGAGTTCACCTGCAGCATGTCCGCCCACTTGTTTGTCCAGTGGTCGACGAATTCCGGCGAACCGATGAGCTTGTCGATGACTGCATTGCGCTTTTCGCGAGGCGGGCTGGTCTCGGCGGTGAAGGCACGCACCTCGTCGGCGCTGGGCGGGAGGCCGGTAAGATCGAGATAGACGCGGCGCAGGAACTCCGCATCGGAGCAAAGGCCCGACGGCTGAATCTTCATGCGCTCCCACTTCGAGGCGACGAGTTCATCGATGCGACTCCACGTTTCCGGCTGTTGCCAGGCGAAGCCGGTGCGATCACCCATGACGGTGAGCGTGGTGGCGACATAATTGCCTTCGTAACGGGCGAGCAGGGGAGCTTCACCGCGGCGAAGGGTATCGATGAGACCACCGCCGTCGGTCTTGGCCACGTCGCTGTTGCCGCTCTCCACAAATGCCTCGGCCGTCACGTCGCGCATCTTGCCATCGGTGTAGGTGGCGACGATGCGCACCTGCTGGCGCGCACCGACCTGCTGCACCACCGGGTCGTGGGGGAAGACTTCGATCTTCGTGACGCGCGGGGCTTTCAGGTCGAGCTTCGCGCCATCGGCGATCCAGGAGCGGAGCATGTCGTAATACTTGCTGCCGATCGGAGTGCGCTGGCCGCCTTCGTGAGGCACGCCGGCGGTGGCCTTGAGGAGCATGAGCGAATCGTCGGGTGAAGCCGTATTGAGGCGACGGCCCGCGAGGTCGTCCTTCAGCGAGCGCACATCGTAGATGGGATCGTAACCGCGCAGGGAAAGCTTGAAGCCGTACTTGCCATCCTTCGCGCCGTGGCAGGTGCCGGCGTTGCAACCGAGCTTGGTCATCACTGGATTCACATCGCGGATGAAATCGACGGCCTGGGCCTCGACGATATCCGCCACAAGGATGGGAGCGGTGACGCTCTTGCCGCCGATTTCGATCTGGACCGCGCCGGAGCCATTATGCACGGGAGTGACCTGGCCGCTCGGCGAGACCTCGGCCACGCCGCCATCGACGTGGAGCTTGGCGAGACGGGTGACGTCGAAGGTATCGCCGGAAGCGAGCCGCGCGGTGATGACGAGTTGCGCCGCCTCATACTTGCCGCTCAGCGCGACTTTCTGCGGCTGCACTTCGAGTGCGGAGATCTGGGCGCCCGGGGGCAAGGCCTCAACGGTGGGCGTCTTGGCCATTTCTGGGGTCAGCGCATTGGCCCAAACACTAGCGGCGCTAAGAGCGAAAACGGAGGCGAAACGAACAGCGGATTTCATGGAAAGGGGAAAAATTACTTGGGATCCAGTTTGGCAGTTTGGGTAGTGAGCGGGCTGGCGCCGATCGGCACGGGCACGAATTCCTTGAGCACCTTGGCGTCAGCGGCGGTAATCATCCGCACCTTGCCATCTTCACCGGCTACGGCGACGGACTTGCCATCCGGCGCATAGGAGAGCGCGTAGACACCTCCGCTGACCGGCACGCTGCCGAGCAGTTTCACGTTGCTGGTGAAGTGGTCTTCCTCCTTTTTCTTCTCTTCCTCGGTGCGGCCCGCCTTGTTTTCGATGGCGAGAATGTCGGCCGGCATCTCGGTGTCGAAATCGTAGTTGTAGAAATTCACCGCACCGGTGCCGTCGAGAGAGCTGGTGGCGGCGAAGGACTTTCCATCGGGCGCAAACTGCATCGCGTAGATACGGCCTTCCATGGCAGGCCACTTGCGAATGCAGAGCGCATTATCGCCGATGCGGCGCTGCACCTTGCGGACAATGCGATAGGCCTGCGGTACGCCATCCGCGCCGCCCACGAGGAATTCATCGCGCTCGGGATGCCGCGCCACGGTCTGCAAGCCACCGCGGAGCGCACCCGGAGTAATGGAGGAGATATTGTCGATGAAGCGCTGGCTGGCGACCTCGGTGAGCTTGGTGCTCATGTCACGGCCGACGCTCACGAGTTGATCGCCGTTTTTGGTGAAGACCGTGTCGAGCACCCAGTCGCTGTGCGAGGTGCCCTGGAGCACTTGCTTGCCGCTTTCGGCATCGATGACACGCAACGTATTGTCCGGGCAGCCGAAGGAAACCATCTTGCCGTCCGGCGACCAACTCACGCCGTAGACGGTGTCGAAGCCGACTGGCACGCTCAGCGCCAGCTTCCGCTTCTCCACGTCCCAGATTTGGACTTCACCCATCTGCGCCGGGCGACCGCCGACCGCGGCAAGGCGCTTGCCATCCGGTGAAAAGTGCACACTCTGGATGCGCTCGCTGAGGCCGATCAGGCGGGCGACGAGCTCCGAGCCATCGGCTTTCCAGAGCAACACTTCGTGAAAACCGGCAACGGCGAGCAAGGAGCCATCGGGCGAAAAATCGAGGGAGGTGATGACGGTTGGGCGCTGATAAACGGGCGGGTGCTCAGCATCGAAGCGCTGGCGGGCATTGGCCGGCGTATCATCCATCGCGCCTTCGGCGATCCAGCGGCGGATGAGCTGGATGTCGGCTTCCGGCACCGGTGCTTTCTTCGGCGGCATCTCGGCGGCTCCATCCTTCGGCGTGATCTGCTGCATGAGGAAAGACTTTTCCGGGTCCTTCGCGACGATGGCCTGCTTCTTGTCCTTCACACAATCTTCGCCGCCGGCGACCAGCTTGGCGAAATCAGTCATGACGTAACCGCCCTTGGCTTTGGCCGGCTGATGGCAGCCCTGGCACTGCGCCTGCAGGATGGGGCGGATCTTTTTGAAATAGCTGACCGGAGCGTTCGGGTCTTCCTTTTCCATCTTCGGCGCAGGCGCGGCGGAGAGCGTCGCCGACAAGGCGGTGCTGAGGATCAGGGCGGAAAAGGAGCGGCGAAGGCGGCCGGGATTCATGTTCGTTTTAGGGTGCGGGAGACGGCGGCTAGATTACCTTTTGCGCCCTCTGCGCATAGTTACGGAATTCCGTAATACGGGAGCGCGTAAAGTGCCGGACCGCTGTGGATTCGCGGACTAAATCGCCTCGCGATAGATGAATGCCATGAAGAGGCCGAGCACGACGACCCAGGAAGGCCAGAGGGCATTCGCCCAGCGTCCGCGAATGAGGTCGCGCAGGACGAACCAGCGCACAGTGCCCGCGAAGAGTCCGCAGGCGCCGAGGACGGCGTGCTGGACGTTGATGAGATTGGTGATGGCGTCGGACACGGCGGGCGTGGAGTGGGCATGGCCGAGGAGGAGGAGGCTGCCGACAATCATGATGATGGGCAGCGGATAGCCGAGTGGGCGCATCGCTGCCGGCTTGCGCAAGTCGCGCCAGCTTAACCACGCGAGCACGAAGACCAGCGCAGCGCCGATCTGGTGCTCGAGGATTTGCGGATTGGTCAGCGCTTCCCAGCGGCTGACGGAGTGGATGATCCAGACCTCTGGATTGGCCAGCACGGTGATGAAGATGCCGAAGGGCAGAAGCAAAAGGGGATTGATATAGCCGGCCCAGACAGCAGGCCTTCCTCCCCAAGCCAGGGCCAGCCAGCCGAGGCCGAGGAAGGTGACGATGACACCTGACCAGTTATGCGTGAATTCCGAGTAGTGGAGGTCATCGAGAGTCGGGCCGCGAGGATCTTCGGGCTGCAGCCAGTTCTCCACGTGGCTGGTCGGCCAGTGCGGAGTGAGCAGGGCGCGGGTTTGTTTTTGCGCGAGACAGAGCACTCCGTCGTCGCCCGGTGGAGAGACCGACCCGAGGATGCCGGCGACCGTGATGACGAGGACCCCGGCGGTGACCTCCAACTCCAGCATACGACCGAAACGTCGTAACACGGGAAGCATGTCTCCTTTGGCGGCGAGCAGCGCGGGGCGGATGCTGCGATAGTTTACCAATCCCGCAGTGAGCGCGGGCGTGAGCAGGGTGAGCTTCACCAGCAAGGTGAGGCCGTAGGCGGAGGTGAAGAGCGCGCCTGTGGTCTGCAAAAAGCGCCAGGCGACGAAGATGCCCGTGAGCGCGAGCAGGGAGACGGCAGCCAATGCAAAAGGAGAAAAGCGACGGACGACAGCGGCCAGGAAGGGCGCCGCCTCGGACGTAAGCAAATGCCGCCGGGCAAAGAAAAGGTGCAGCAGCACTCCCATCCATCCGGCGACTGCGGTGAGGTGCGCGATCTGGCAAAAGAGATAGACGGCGCGTTCTTCTGGCTGTGCTGCCGCGTGGCTTACGAAGGCGGTGGCGACCAGCGCTCCCGCAGCGAGCAGGCCGGCGACGCGCCATTTCCACAGACCGGACAGAAACCGCACCGAGGCCGCAGTGAGCAGCAGCAACAGACCGCGCGTAAGATCCAGCTGGCCTACCGTCGTCGCGGTCGCGAACCTCAGCACCAGCGAGAGATCGACTCCACCGAAGATCGTCTGATTTTCAATCTCCGCGCCTTGCACAAAGAAATCGCAGGCCGTAGCAAAAGCCGCCGCGAGCGCGCCGATCAATACAACACGCTCCATACTGGAGAGCACGGACTGGCTGCCGGGAAAGTCGGCTGTGCGCAAGGCCGGGCGAATGAACCACCAAAAGGCCAGCACGCCCCCGAGCGCCACGGTGAGACCGCAGAGCAGTAGAGCGTGCAGGGCCGAATGTTCCATGAACGCGGACTACGGAGTACGCACGCGGAAAGTGGCACGACCCGGCGCACTGTGGCCATCGCGAGAAAGCACGCGCCACTCGATGATGTAATCGCCCGGTGGCATCGGCGTAAGCTCGACAGTCATGTGCGTGCGATCTGCGGGGTCCACCTGCGGCTTGTCCCTGGCGAAGTTCCGTTTCTTTTCTTCGCTGAGATCTGTCGCCGGAAAAATCTTCACCGTGTTGAATCCGTCCTCGAGCAGCTCATTGAACCAAAGCTCGATGCGCTTGGGCGCAGTGGAAAGCTCCGCATCGGCCTTGGGCAGGGAACGCACCAGGCGGGCATGGGCCCACGCGCATGGCACGACGGTTACCGTGAAGAGGAGGATGAAGCAGGGAATGCGGAAAAATCGCATGCCGAGAGGGATAGTGAGTAATGGGCGGCAGAGAAACGATTTTCACGCCGTTCTTTTCCGCTGGTTGAATCCCAGTTTGGTTTTGTGTAACGAGCAGTGTGATGAGCTCGGAATTCAATGCATTGTGCCGTGCCGCGGACGGCGAAGTGATCGAGACCGCGTGGGGGCGCCTCGTGTGGACGGCGTCCGGAGCGATAGGAAACTCGACGAAGATGAGTGTCGGACGCGCGACGATCCGGGCGGGGATGGAAAATGCGCGGCATCGGCACCCAAACTGCGACGAGATCCTGCATCTGATCGCCGGCCGGATCGAACATTTGCAGGACGGAAAGAACTGCATTCTCGAGCCAGGCGATTCCATCTGCATCCCCAAGGGTGTGTGGCATCACGCCCGCGCCCTCGGGCATGAAGACGCACAGATCGTGATTTGTTTCGACTCGGCCAATCGGCTGACCGAGGTGGACACGTCCGTCTTGGGGAATATGCTCTGATTTATCCGCTAGGCGGATCCCGTGCCGACGTAGAGTGCGTAAAGGCGTGGCTCGCCGCTGACAGGAAATGTCACGCGAACGGCGAAGGCCTGAGGCAACGGTTGCGCCCAAGTCGGCTGTCGCACTCCCGGCACGATGACGCGTGCGGCTTTGGCGCCGGAGAAATCGGATAGTGGTTGCTCATTGGCATCGAGCAATTCGACGAGGAGCGGGGCGTCGGCGGAGATGCGGTCCGCATTGACGTAAAGCTGCGCGCCGTGGGGAGCGCTGAGGGCTTTCGTCACGCACTGCGCGGGAGCGTCTTTCACCCGCGGCGAGAGGTGGCCGAAGCCGTCTCGCCGCAACGTGGCGAGGCCGATTTCCTGCGAGCGGAATTCGCCTTCGCAGTCCCAGTGCGAATACCAGATGTAGGTTCGCTCGCCGACATTCACGAAGGCGTGGCCTTGCAGCAGGCAGACATTGTCCCACGCGCCGTCGCCGCCGCGAGCGATCATCTTGAAGTCCTGCACCGGCTCGCGGAAGTGCACGCCGTCGTTGCTCACGATCAGGCCGAGGTCGATACGCGTACCCCAGAGGTGCGTGGAGCCTTTGGGTTTTTCCGCGGGACCATCCTGCCATTGCCCGTAGAGACCGACGATGACGTTGCCCCGGTTCCACATCCCCGCACCCATGTGCGTCTGCTGGCCCTGGATCGGTTCGGCAAGCAGTTGGCCAGGGCGGGCGAAGGCAAGGGACTTGGCATTCGACCAGTGGTCGAAATCCTCCGATTGATACGTGAGCATCACGCGGCCGCAATCACGGCCGTCGGGCAGCGAGGTCCATGGGGAAAGGAGCTGGCCGGTGGCGTGGTAGGTGCCGTTGAAACGATAGAGACCAGAGACTTCAAATCGCTCGCCGCCGCTATTCGCAGGGCGGTCGCCGACGACCTTCCAGCGCAATCCATCCGCGCTCGTGGCGCAGACAAAAGAGCACCAACGCTTCTCATTCGGACCAATCTTGCTGCGTCCGCCGCGTACTTCTTCAAAAGGGACGTGGGCGATGTAGGCAACCTTGTAGCGGCGTGAGGAATCAGGATCCTCCGGGTCGTGCATCACGGACAGAAAGTCGTTGATCCGGCTGAGCGAGTAGGGATCGGATTCGATGAGGCAGATGTTATTCTTCGTGCTGCCTTTGAACTCCACGAGGCCGAGCTCGGGTTTGGTCCAGCGGATGCCATCGTCGCTTTCCGCATAACACATCGGCCTCCACCACCCCGGCGCCTGGCCCCGCTCGATCTTGCCGAGATACCACATGCGGAATTTTCCGCCAATGTGCAGCACGCTGCCGTAGAGGATGGCGTGGCCATAATCGGGTGAGCCTTCAGGTCCGCAGCGCACGACGGGATTCGCCGGGTGCTTTTCCGCAGCCACGAGCGTGAGCTTGAGATTGTCGCGCCACGGGATGCTGTGGTCGTCGAAAGCGAAGAAGGTGAGCTCGTTTGTGGCTGAGGGTGCGGTCGTTGCGACGGCGGCTCTGGCGGTCGAATGAGGAAGGATGGAGCCGAGGGCTGCGGTCGTGAGGCCACCTTTTAGAAAAGAACGACGGGAGGGCATGGCTATTTTGGGGTGAGTGTTTTCAGGAGCTCACCGGCCTTCGCGCCGCGGGCCGCCCCCCAGAGGCCGTTCTTCTCCGGAGCGAGACCAACGACGACGTCTTCCATGGTGACTTTGCCGTCCGCGGCTACCAAGTGACAACCGAGCAAGGTGACATGCTGAAGATCGAGCACGCCGCCTTTCCCTATCCGGGCTTCGGCTGGTTCCGCTTCGCGCCGGATGAAGACGTTATCGAGCAATAGCGTGCAGGTGCCCGGCTCCGTGCCGGAGAGAGACAGGGGGGTATGGGCGTGCGACAGGACGACGCCGTTGCGGACGACGTGGCGATTGGTGCCCACAAAGAGCAGGTCAATCCCGAGGCAATCGCGGATGTAGACGTGATCGTATTCTGTGATGCTATCCACGGTATCGGCGATGCCGGTGGAGTTGCCGATCGCAACGAGGCCCTCGCAGCGATACTGGCAGTCGTCGTGCGCGCTGATGCCGTCGTCGCCGCACTCAAAAGCGCCGATGTGCTCGAAGACGACGTCGCGGCACTTGCCGTGAATGTTATAGCCGTCGTTGTAGACGTGGGCGGCGTTGATGTTGCGGATGGTGATCCATTTGTTGTCTCCGCTGATTTGCACGCCGGCGGAGCGTATCGGCGCTGCGATGTGCGCGTCGGCGAGTTTCTGTCCCGGCGGCAGCTTGACATAAAAGGAACCGAAGATTGTCCCGCTGTGAGGCACGCTGCGCGCCTCATCCTTGATGAAGGACCATTCGCCGGGCTGCAGGTCCTCGGGCTTTTTGAAATCCGGGCGCAGGCCCTTCGATGTCCGGCCCATGTGATTCATTTTGCCATCCCACAAAAAGAACCAGCGCTGGATGACCGCGTCGTCGAGGCGCAGCAAGTTGTCGTTGCGAAAGAGTGCGGGTGACACTTCGGGCCAGTCGGCAGGATTGAGCAGATCCGCGCCATCGAGCGTCGCGCCGTGACCGTCCAGCGTGATCGGTTTGCCCTCTTCCCCGGACCGATTGTAAAAGACCGCGGATTCCTTGTAGATCGCCTTGGCGAGGTGCACGGTGTCGCCCGGTTGCGCGGCTTTGACTGCGCGCGCAATCGTTTTCACGGGACCATTCGTGCCGTCGGATTTTGCGGCGAGGCCGTTGGCGTGTTCATCGCCGGTCTCGGGGTCGACGTAGTAATCAACCGCGTGTGCGGACACAAAACCAGCCAGCAGGATTGGGAGGAAAAACCGGAGCATGACACTGACTTGAACTTTTTTTGCACGAAAGTCTTGGCCTCATTTTCTCGCGGGATGTCCATCAGGGAATGGGATGCAAGTCGCGGGGGCTAGCGGCTTGGTCGGAATGCGAAAATTCGGTGGAGGCATCGCTTTGGTGTGTAGATCGATCCGGTTCTGCTATTTTGTCGCGGTGTCCAGCGGCTGGCGGATTTGTACGCGCTTCTCGCTCAATTTCAGCGCGGCAGCCACGTCCTTCGCATACTGCCAGGGCGCATCGTCCGCGGTATAGATCGCCAGCGTGGAGCGTTCGGCGACCATGGCGGCAGCTTGCGGCAGATCGAGATGGCGCAGCACATTCAGGTAGATCGGGCCGTCGTGCTGGGAGACCGGCAGTGCGTGCAAGTCGAGACGCTTTACCTCGGGGATGAAGAGCGCCGCGTAGAGGGCATTGGCCGCCATGACTTTTTGCGCCTGAATCCACAGCGGCGTCTTTGCAAAACCAGGAACGCTGCGCAAGGCCGCGGCGGCACGGGTGATGTCCCACACCTGACCGCTCTCGAGCGATTCGCCGAGCAGGAGGAGACGACGGCGTAACTGCGTTTGCTTCACAGCGGAGAGATTTTCCCAACTGGTGGGACCGGCGCCGCGCGGCGCAAAATAGGCCATGGCCCACCTGCTCCCGATGAGCATCTTGCGCTCTTCAGCAAAAGAGTTTCCGTCGGGTTTCGTGCCGGGAAATTGCGTGGGAAATGCCGCGGACGACAGTTCGCGGAATTCCTGCCAGGCATCATTGCCGAGCGTATTGAGCACGACGAGTTCGAGTTCGTCCGGCTTCAAATCCGCGCGGTGCAGCAGCCAGAGCGTGAGTGGGATATTCGCCTCGCTTTCGAAGTCGACCTTCGTGAGACGCAAGCCTTCCGCGGTAGTCTCGGAAGTCTTGATTGCCGGCGTTTTTCCCGCATCGCTGGGCCACGCAGCGAAGCAATCGCGGCGCAGCGCCTGCATCCAGCCGTCGCGCAACTCCGGCCACTCCGCTGCCGTGGGCGCTTCGCTCTTCGCGGTGAATGCGGGCACGAAAGTTTCATCGATCGAGGTGACTCTTTCATCCTTCGGCAATTCCGCGAAGACCTTCAGTTCACCTGGCTTGAAGGCCGGGCGCGCGGGTTCATCGATCAGGTCCTCGCGCTTGCCCGCCTTGAGGAAACGATTGATCCAATTGAACGCGCCGAAGTTGAGCTGCTGCGTATCCAGATGCGGTCCCTCGGCGATGTGGATGCCGATGTTTTCCTCGTGGCCGAGGGTCCGGTAGAGCGAGCGGACGCGGTTGTAGACATCGACCACGCCATCGAGCGGGAAGATGGGGTCCTTGTCCGTATTGGCGATGAGCAGGGGACGGGGCGCGACGAGCGCGGCGAGACGGTCGAAGTCCCAGCGCTCCGTGTTCACCATGAACATGCAGTCGCAGTGTCCCTCGATGGCGCCGTCGAGGATGTGATTCTTCAGCGTGGTGATCCCTGCGGTGGGCACAGCTACTTTGATCCGCTCATCGAGCGCCGCGATATACCAGGAATACGCGCCGCCGCCCGAGCGACCGGTCACGCCGAACTTCGTGCGATCCACCTCGGGACGTGTCTCGAGATAATCCAGCGCGCGCAGGCCATTCCAAGCTTCCACACCCGCCGGCGTGTAGCCGCGCTCGGCCCACCACCAGCGCCCTTTGCTATACGTGCCGTGATGCTCGCCGTGGATCTCGCCGAGCTCGATCGTGTCGATGACCAGGCACACGTAACCGTGTTGTGCGAGCCACACGCCATGATGCTGATAGTGGGTCTTGTTGCCCATGCTCACGCCCTCCTCGACCACGTTGGCATGGCCGCAGACATAGAGGACCGCGGGCAACGGCTGCTTCACTTCCTTCGGCCGATACAAGTCGCCGGTGACATACAGGCCCGGTAGCGACTGGAACTGCAGCTTCTCCACCACATACCCATCACCATCGACCTTGCCGGTGATGACCGGATGCAGATCGCCGCGCTCCGGCCAAGGATCGAGACCGAGCATGCGTTGCAGCTGTTGGCGCATTTCCTTCTGCCGTGCGGGCCAGTTCTCCGGCCTGATGCCTTTTTGCCAATCGACCGACGAGAGCTCCGCGACGCGATGGGCGAGGTATTGATCAAACGGAGCAGGGAGGAATTCGCGGGGTTCCTTTTTCGGCGTCTGGGCGAAAACAAAGGAGGTCAACGCGAGCGCGACGAAGGCGGTGAGCAGCGGCTTGGGGTGGAACATAAAATGGATCAGAAATGCCTAAAAAATGGCGTAGTTAGCGAAAATCGAATTTGATCACATTAGACGAAGTATTTTCATAAACGACGATTTTCCCGCTTGCACGCGAGGGCGCTCAAGCTTGAATAGCGCGCTGTTTCCCGAAGCGACCCCATGAACAAGTTTTTCTTTGCAGTCTTCATCTGTGCCTGTCCGCTCCTCGCGCAGGCAGGAGTGAAAGCCGGATTCGCCGAGCGCGACATCACCCCCGAACTCGGCACGGAAGTGCCCGGCGGCTACGGCAAATCCTTCTCCAAGAAAATCCACGACCCCTGCAAAGTCCGCGCCTGCGTCTTCGATGACGGCCAGCATCGCGTCGCGCTGGTGGGATTGGATGCGCTCGGCGAGCCGCGCTCACTGGTGCTCGAGGCACGAGCCGAGATCGCCAAACGTTGCGGCATCCAGCCCGATTCGGTGATGGTCAACGCTTCTCATTCCCATTCCTCGGGCCCGATCCTCATGGTCCAACCGGGCGAATATGATCACGCTTCCGACCTGGTAAAGGACCTCGCCTACAACAAATCGTCGTGCGCCGATCCCAAGTATCTGGCCAAAGTTCGCGAGGCGATCGTCGAGGCCGTAGTCGCCGCCAACGATACGCGGACTGAGGGCACCGCCGCCTTCGGCGTGGGCCGCGAGGAGACGGTGGCGTTCAATCGCCGCATCATGATGAAGAATGGCTTGAGCTATTCGCATCCGGGCAAGGGCAACCCGGAAAACCTCGAATTCGCCGGACCGGTCGATCCCGAGGTAGGCGTGATCGGCTACTGGAATACCGAGGGCAAGCTGGTCGGGTGTGTGGTGAATTTTGCCTGCCACGGCACGGCGAGCGGACCATGGATCAGCGCGAATTGGATTTACTACATGGAGCGGGCGATCCAGGGCTTTTACGGTCCGGAGACGAAAGTCGTCTTCCTGCAAGGCGCGTGCGGTGACGTCACGCAGGTGAACAATCTCGACCCGCACGCGAATCCGGAGAGCGATGCGTGGTCGCAATTCGTCGGCGGGCGCGTAGGAGCCGAGGCGGTGAAAGTGCTCGTCGGACTGTCGCAGACGCGGGTTGCCGATGTCCCGGTCGCTGCCGTGCAAAAGATCTGGCAGATTCCACGCCGCGCTCCTTCGCCGGAACATGTGAAGGCCGCGCTCGAGCTCGCGCCGAAAGATCCGAAGGAAGCGGGGCCGGATTGGGTCTGGGCTAAGGAAACGCTCATGCTCGACGCGCTCATCGCCAAGACGCCGAAGGTGGAAGTGGAAGTCCAGGCGATCCAGGTCGGTCCGGTGGTCTGCATTTCCGATCCCGCGGAATATTTCTGCCAGTACGGCCTGGAACTCAAGCAGGGCAGCGGATTCCCGATGACCTTCCCGGTGGAGTTGGCGAATGGGTGCGCGGGTTATGTGCCGACCCTCGAAGCCTTCGGGCCCAATGGCGGCGGCTACGAGACGAGACTCTCCGCGTATAGCAACCTCGACATCACCGCGGGTAATCAGTTTCGCGACGTCGGCTTGGAACTCGCCCACCAGCTCACGCCGGTGCCGTTGCCTGCACGTCCCGTGGCGCCGCCGTTCAAGGGCTCGGGCTGGCTCTACGGCAATCAACCCCCGCAATTGAAATGAAGATCCTGATGAAACGCAGAGACGCAGAGATGCAAAGAATAGCGGCCGGCCACGTCTTCCTGCCTCTGCGCCTCGGCCTCTCGGTGCTTCTGCTTTCCGCCGTTTCTCTTCTCGCGAATGAGACCGGCCTCAGCCCGGAGGAAGAGCTCAAGACCTTCAAGGTCGAGCCCCCGCTGCGGGTCGAGCTTGTCGCTTCCGAGCCGCAAGTGGAGTCGCCATGCGCCATGGCCTTCGATGACAAAGGCCGCCTCTTCGTGGCGGAGAATCGCGGCTACCCTCGCACCGATGATCCGCCGCAGGGGCGCATCGTCATGCTGGAATCGACCAAGCACGACGGACACTACGACAAGAGCACCGTCTTCGCCGAGGGCCTGACGTATCCGAATGGCGTGCTGCCATGGAATGGCGGGCTCATCGTCACCTGCGCGCCGGATGTTTACTTTCTCAAGGACACGAAGGGCACCGGCCACGCCGATGAGAAGCGCGTGCTGCTCACGGGGTTTGAGTACGCAAAGAGCACGCAGTTACGGGTCAATTGCCCCACGCTGCGTCCGGATGGCTGGATCTATTTCGCAGCGGGTCTGGTCGGCGGCACCATCACCTCGCCCGAGCACCCGGAGAAGTCCGCGGTGAAAATGACCGGCGACCTGCGCTGGAATCCGAAGACGGGAGATATCGAAACGCTCGATGGCCGCTCGCAGTATGGCATTTCGTTCGATGCGCTGGGTCGCCGCTTCATCTGCATGAATCGTCTGCCCGTGCAGGAGGTCGTCATCGAATCGCGCTGGCTGCGGCGCAATCCGCACCTGTCTTTTGCTGAGACGGTGCAGGATTGCAACGAGCGCACCGTAAAGACCGGCCTGCGCGGCGGCGGCGATGGCGTGCGCGTCTGGCCGATCAGCCACAATATCACCACGGCGGATTCCCATGTGGGCTCGTTCACCGCGGCGTGCAGCGTGCGCATTTGGCCGTCAGGCGGAAAATTGCCCGCACTCTACGACGGTTGCGCCTTTTCCTGCGAGCCCACGGGCAATCTAGTGCACGTCGACAAGCTCGTGCCGCATGGCGCCACTTTCCTCGGCCAATCGCTTTTGGAAAAGCGCGAGGTCTTCGCTTCCAGCGACGACTGGTGCCGTCCGGTTTTCATCACTCAGGGGCCGGATGGCGCGCTCTATATCTGCGATATGTATCGCAGGATCATTGAGCACCCCGATTATCTTCCCGCGGAAATCCGCAAGCACAGCGACTTCGAGGCGGGCAAGAAGATGGGACGCATCTGGCGCATCACTTCCGCGGAGCCGAAAGAGGCCAGGCCGAGTAGTATCATCACGAAGTTGACTCTCGAACAAGAGGACGTGGACAAAGCGCCGATCGAGCAGCTGCTGGCAAGCGCGGAAAGCACAAACGCGCGCCTGCGCTTTCGTGCGGCTCTTGGGCTTGGCAGTTCACAGGACCCGCGAGCGCTCGCCGCCCTGACCCACGTGGCCCTCGCGGGAGCGGATGACAAGTGGACGCGTGCCGCGGTGCTCAGCGGCGTCGGCGGACGCGAACGCGAATTTGCCGCCGAGCTTTTCAAGCAAATCAAAACCGAGAAACCGGGTGTGGTCGACTTATTGGGGGACCTTGGCGTCACCTTCGGTCGCGCGGCCCTGGCTGATAAACGTGACGCGCTCGCCGGTGATGCCATATCGCTCGATGAGGGGATGCCCGCCCCGTTGCGCGTCGCATTTCTCGCCGGTGTGGTCGATGGGGCGAATGCCCGTATCGACGACAAGGCGCCAGCTTCCATCAGCGCAGCGGTGGCTGATTCTGCGATGATCACCCAGCAGCATGATGCCACGCCAGAAAGCCGCACGCGCGCCATCGGCCTGCTCAAGCATGCCGATTGGAAAGTCGCCGGTCCCGCATTGATGTCGGTGGCGATGAGCAAGGAGCCCTTGGAGTTGCGCACGGTCGCCATTCGCGCGGCGGCGAGCTTCAACGAGACGGACGTCACGAATGATCTGCTCGCCGCGAAGCACTGGGCGGTGACCCCGCCCACGGAGCGTGAGATGACTCTCGCGGCTCTCCTCGCACTCCCCGCACACGTGCCACGTGTGCTGGATGCCATCGAGTCCGGCGCTCTGCCGAAGAATGCGCTCAGCGCTGCACAACGCACCGCTCTTTCCAAGAGCAAGGACGCCACCGTGCGCGATCGCGTAGCGAAGTTGCTCGGTGCCCCGGCCGATGGCGATCGCATGAAAGCCTATGAAGCGGAGAAAGAGGTGGTGATGACCCTGACCCCGAATCCCAAACACGGTGGGGAGATCTTCAAAAATGTGTGCTCCACGTGCCATCGCCTGAACCAGGAGGGGAATCAGGTCGGTCCCGACTTGCTCGATATCCGCAGCCAGCCGAAGGAATCGATCCTCCTGCACATCGTGGTGCCGGATTTCGAGATCGCGCCCGGCTTCGCCGCGAGCAACATCGAGCTCAAGGACGGCAATCTGAAACTCGGTATCATCATTGGCGAAAATTCCGAATCGGTCACCGCGCGCCAGCCCGGCGGTGTGGAGGAAAATATTCTGCGTTCCAATATCACCTCTATCACCGCCAGCGAGCACTCCCTCATGCCACCCGGCCTTGAGGCCGCGATGAGCAAACAGGACATGGCCGATCTGCTGTCTTTTTTGAAGGGGGAGAATTAGAGCCGGCCATGCATTTCTTCAAGGGCAACGAAGCAGACAACGCCGAAGGTGTTGAATCATCCAGCCCAGGGTTGCGAGGAACGAGCTACCCTGGGTTAGCGAATAAAAACGCGGCCAACCCTGAAAGGGTTGAATCGATTTCGCTGGCGGAACGCGTTGATTCAACCCTTTCAGGGTTGGCCCTTTGCGGCGGGAATCCCAGGGTAGATGCTCCTTCGTCGCATCAACCCTGGGCTAATAGATTGAACGCCGTTGGCGTTCTCTTTGAGGCTTCGCGAATGCATAAGAAGCTTCCAAAAAAACCGAACCCGTAACTCCCCCAAACCGGACTTTCCTGCCTTTCACCAAACCCATTTCATGAACAAAAAATATCAAGTCGCCATCATCGGTTACGGTTGGGCCGCCACGGCTCACATCGCCGCGATCAATGCCACCTCCAATGCCGAAGTCTGCGCGGTCTGGTCGTCGCGCGTGCTCGATTCCGAGAAGCTCAGTGAAAAGCACGGCAGCAAGATCACCGCCTACACCGACATCGAGAAGATGCTGGCGGACCCCAATGTGCAGGTCGTCGACATCACGAGCTATCCGAATCAGCACGCCGAGCAATTCATCGCCGCGGTGCGCGCGGGCAAGCACGTGATCATCGAGAAGCCGCTGGCCATCGAGTGGAGCGATATCCTCGCCATGAAGAAAGCGGCGGAGGAGAGCAAGGCGAAGGTGTGCGTGTGCTTCGAGTGCCGCTGGTCGTCGCAATTCGTAGCCACCAAGTCGGTCATCGATGCCGGCCTCATCGGCTCGATTCACTACGGCGAGGTCGATTACTATCACGGCATCGGGCCGTGGTATGGCCAGTATCGCTGGAATACGAAGCGCGAGCTCGGCGGCAGCGCGCTGCTTACCGCCGGCTGCCACGCCCTGGATGCACTGCTCCTCTGCCTCGGCGGCGAAGTCGAGGAAGTGACCAGCTACAGCACGCAGAGCAAAAACGCCGTCTTCGCGCCCTACGAATATCCGACCACCAGCACCACGCTGCTCCGCTTTGCCAATGGCGCCATCGGCAAGAGCGCCGCGGTGGTGGATTGCCTGCAGCCTTACTACTTCCACTCGCACCTCGTCGGCAGCGAAGGCTCGATCCTCGACAACAAATTCCACAGCCAGAAGCTCGGCGGCTTGAACAAGAGCACCTGGTCGCAACTCTCCATGCAGATGCTCGATAGCGGTGATGTGGACGATCACCCGTACCAGACGCAGTTCCAGGCCTTCTTCGACGCGCTGGAGCAGGGCAAGGATATGCCGCTCACGAGCTTCGCGGATGCCTTTGCCACGCACCGGGTCATCGCTGCGGCGGACAAATCCGCCGCGGAAAAACGCCCGGTGAAGATCAGCGAAATACCTGTCGCCTAAAGGCGACATCCTCGCGCACTCTGCGAACATGCCCTCGGCCCTCGCTATCGCCGCGCACCCGGATGACATTGAATTTGTCATGGCCGGGACGCTCCTCCTGCTCAAGGAAGCCGGTTGGGAGATTCACTACCTGAATCTCACCGACGGCGACATGGGTAGTACGGTTATGAACGCCGCCCAAACCGCCCGTGTGCGGCGCAAAGAGGCGCAAGCCGCCGCCAAGCTCATGGGCGCGAAGTGGCATGCCGCCTTTTGCCCGGACCTCGGCGTCTTCTACACGGAGAAGAACATCCGCCGCCTCTGCGCGGTGGTGCGGCATGTGAAGCCGACGGTGGTGCTGACCCATGCGCTGGCGGACTATATGGAAGATCACATGATCACCGCGCGTCTGGCGGTGACGGCAACGTTTGCCCGCGGCATCCCGAACTACCGCTCCACTCCCTCGCGCCCCACCACGCTCGAACCCTGCGTGATTTATCACGCCATGCCGCACGGTCAGCGCACGCCCATGCGCGTGCCGGTGAAGCCGGAGATCTATGTGGATACCGCCGGCGTTCATCCGGCGAAACGCGATGCGCTCGCCTGTCACGAGTCGCAGAAGCAGTGGCTCGACGACACCCAAGGAATGAACAGCTATCTCGCCACGATGGATACCTTCTCGCGAAAGCTCGGCAAGGAGACGCGTAAGTTTTCCCACGCGGAAGGGTGGTCCCGCCATCTGCACTTCGGCTTTGGCGCGGAGGCCGACGATCCGCTCCGCGACGTGCTCGGTAAAAAGTATCTCCGCAATACCCAATACCCATGAACCTTCGTACCTCCAGCATCAGCCCCGATTGGTGGGACTACAC
>JBGGMZ010000133.1:0-6239 GCA_041287745.1 Chthoniobacter sp.
GGTGATGATGCCGGCGCGGCGGAAATTGGGGTCGTTGGACGCGATGTAGTGGTGCTTGTGCGTGCGCGTGGTGACGAGGATGCGTCCATCGCGGAGCACGTTTTCCACAGTCCAGAATTTATCGACGAAATAGGTGTAGGTGTCGCCCGCCGTCGTGGGATGAATGTCGTAAGCGCGAGGGCAGGGATGCGTGGAGTACTTCTGCTTGCGGTAGACAATGCTATCGCCGGGTTCAATCCGGGAGATGGCGGGCGTTCGCGCCCACATGCGGTATTCATAACCCAGCAGGAGGGCGAAGAAGACGAGGGATCCGATCGACGCGAGGAGCAGCAAGCCAGTGATCACGAAACATTATTTAGCACGAAACGCGCCACTTGTAAAATGCTCATGTGTGCTCATTTGCCTCGGTCGTCACTAGGCAATTGAGCCACGGATAGACACGGATGGGAGATAAGAAGCCGCCGGGAGGCGAAATCTGTTCGCCCTAAAGAAGAGGCACGGCGCACCCCAATTTCGCTAGGATCTCAATCCGTGTTTCATCCGTGCTCATCCGTGGCTAATTCATAAGAGATGGATCCTCCCGATTTCGGGACCTGTGATCGGGATTGATGGAGTGCGGGCGGAGAGTGCAGGATGCGCGGGCACTGGTCGGGTGAACCTTCCATTGCCTTGGCGGAATGCCGCCTTATCTTTTCCCCACACCTGCCCCATGGAAACCAAAGTCAAAGAAAGCCCGCTCACTCAACGCACCCTCGACCTCTGCCAGGCGCTCGTCGACCAGCCTGATTTTCGATCGCTCAAGGAGAGGCTCGATGCCTTCATGAGCAACGAGATGCTGAAGTTCGACTACCAGCAGCTCACGGGGCTGGGCGATTTGCTGCGCATGAAGCAGGGGCAGGGGCTGGAACTGAAGCCGGAGGAGGTGGCGCAGTTTGAGACGATGCGGGAGCAGTTTGTGAACAATCCCGTGGCCAAGGGGTTTCTCGAGGCACAGGAAGAAATGCAGCTCTTGCACGAGAACGTGAGCCGCTTTCTGAACAAGACTTTCGAGCTCGGTCGCCGTCCGGAATTCGAGGACGTGCACGATGGCTCGTGCCAGGATTGCAACTGCCATTGATGGTAGTGCAGCTGCGCTATAGCGGCGGTCTATGACCATCGAAAGCAACCGGATGTGGATTGGCGACGGTTCTGCGTCCTGCTATCCATTTTTCGGCGTCGATATGGCGGGCAACACCGAAGGTGTTGAATCATCCAGCCTAGGGTTGCGAGGAACGAGCTACCCTGGGTGGAGCATCCATAACGGCCCAACCCTGAAAGGGTTGGATCAAGTTCGGGAGAGGAAGTCGTGCTTCAACCCTTTCAGGGTTGGTCTTATTTGGAATGAAAACCCAGGGTAGCTCGTTCCTCGCAACCCTGGGCTAAAAGATTAAACGCCGTTGGCGTTTCCGCCCCACGGAACGCTCTGAGAGTGCACCACGGTCATAGACCGCGGCCGCTGAAGTCGTCTGCCTACTCCGGCAGGATCGGTGAGTCCCAGCCCGCGAGTTGCTCGGGCTTGATGTCCTTGGCGCGCTTGGTGGCGCCGTGCCAGGTGGGGCGGAAGGGACCGACGAGGCTGATGTCGTTGTCGGCTTTGATGGAACCTTCGAGACCTAGCGCCCAGAGGGAGGCATTCACGAGCACACGGCGAAAGCCGTCATTCAGGAGATCGCCGCTGGCGCCGTAGGTGGTGGCGAAGACGCGGCCGGATTTGCCGGAGGCGCTCTTATATTCACGGACCCACGCGCCGGGCATGGGCTTCTTCGTTTCGTCGATGGGCGAGGTGGGCTCCATGCCGGTGAGCGGCTGGGCGGAGAGCAGGACCTCGCTGCCCTCGATGGGATACGCATTGTAGGCGCCGATCTCAGCCCATGCGTCCTTCACGCCGCGCAGGATGGGGTGCGCCGCTTTCTCCGGCACGATGTCGAGCCGGGTGCTGGATTTGTGATTCGGGCCGTAGTGGCCGACCCACGTTTCACCGAGAATCTGCCGGCCGAAACCGCCCTTGAAGTCCTCGCCCTTGAACTGAAAGTCGAACTTCGCGAAGGGGCTGTCGGTGGGAATCTTGAAGCCGTGCGTCGCTGTGCGCAGGCCGATGACCGGGCCGCCACGGTCGAGGTAATCGACGATGGGCTGCATCTGCTCCGGCGGAAGATTTTGGAAGCGGGTGAAGATGACGAGCAGGTCAGCGGTCTTGAGCGCCTCGGTGCCGGGGATGTTGGAATTGCCGGGCCGGATGAAGCCGGTCTGCGGATCGACGCCGAAGAGCACGGTACATTTCGCGCCGTAATGTTTGGCGAGGATGCGGCCGAGCTCGGGCAGGGCTTCCTCGGATTTGTATTCGTGGTCGCTGGCGATGAGGACGACCTGCTTGCCCTTGGCCGGGCCGGCGTCGCCTTCATAGACGAGCGGGGCGGCGCTGGCGCGGGTGGTCATGGCGGTGAGGCCGGCGAGGGAGAGCAGGGTGGTGAGGAGACGCTTCATGGCGGGGAGGTGAGATCGGAGGGACTTGGCGCAATTCAGCGCCGGGTTCACTCCTATATGCGCCGCCGGGGGCGAACGTTAGCAGTCTTTCTTTCGCGTTTGGGGAATGAACCACGAAGACGCGAATACGCGAAGGCACGAAGACAGCAGAATAGATGAAGAAAAGCCATGTCCCTCCCCTTCGCGTCTTCGTGCCTTCGTGGTAAAACTCTCCCCACGAAAGTTCGCGCGGGCGTTTTATTGCCCGAGAACCTGGCGCAACACGGGCTCGAAGATGGCGGCTTGGCGGACGAAGCCGAGGTCGTTCGGATGCGAGCCGTCGGTGGCGCCTTCGGCATCGTCGCCGATGAGATTGTCACCGGGGACGTAGTAGAGCTTCGTGACGCCTTCTTTTTGCAATGCCTCGAAGCTCTCACGCAGGGCCGCGTGGTTGTCGGTGTGGAATTTGTCTTTGCTCTCGCGGATCCAGCTATTCGCGAAGCGGCGGTCTTCCACGAGGATGATGGGCGTCTCCGGGCGGGCGGCGCGGAGTTGCTTCACGAGCGGCACGCACTTTTGGCGGACATCGGCGGGGCCCATGTTGGGCAGGCAATCGATGACGTAGACGGCGGCGTCGATCTTGGTGAGGAGTTCGCCGACGGCGGCGTCCATACGGCCATTGCCGGAGAAGCCGAGATTGATCACGGGGCGGTCGAGATGCCGGCCGAGGATGGCGGTGTGGACCATGCCGGGGCGGGAGGCGCTGGCGCCGTGGGTGATGGAGGTGCCGTAGAAGACGATGGGCTTGGCGTCGCGCGGCTTGAGGCCTTCGAATTTCGCGCCTGCGCCGATGCCGATCTCGAGGGACTCAATGCCATTGTAGAGCGGGAGGTAGAGGGCGAACTCGTGTTCGCCGGGGGTGAGGTCGTTGATGATCATCTGGCGGACTTCTTTTTTGTCCGGCTTGGTCACGCCGACCCAGCGCCACGTGCCTTTGGCGTCGCGCGCGTAGAGGTCGAGGCCGCTGGCTCCGATGGCGGTCATGTTGGCGCCGGCGAGGTGATCGGAGCGGAGAACGTAGTGGGCCCAGATGACGGTGGCGTCGGTCTTGAAGCGGACCATCATGCCGGCACTGTCGCGGCTGAGACCCCAGACGGCCGGCGTCACTTTGCCCTCGGCGATGGCCGGGAGGCGGTCGAACCAGCGGAGGCGTTCGAGATCGCCCCAGGCACGACCTTCCAGGCCAAACTTGGTGACGTCATACCAATCGAGTTTCGGCTCAGGCGCGGGAGTGGCCGAAGGACGGGCGGGTGCGGAAACGGCTCCGGCCGGGGCGGCGGGATTCTGGGCGTGGAGCGGAAGAAGGGCGACCGTGAGCAGGGCGATGCAGAGGGCGGGGAGTTTCATGAGCGATAGAAGAATGCGTGGTGGTGTGATCCTTACAGACACCGGCGCGGCCGGCGAGACGGAGAGGACATGTTCATTCAATACTCGGGACGCGCGTCCATTAGAGTGCAGGCACGGCCGTGAATAAATTATCTATTTATGGATTTACTATATTCGAATGAGGTTCTAGATTGGATCGCGAGGCGGATGGGCGATCGTGGACGGCGGGTCTTTGAAATATCGATGGCAGTTGGGAGGCGGCCGGCGCAAGCGCAGGGTGGATCCAGGTGAATCGTGGTCAGTCGTATCTAATCGTGTCTAATCGTGTCTGGTCGAAGGGGATTTTTCCCCGCACGTGGTCGTCGGTCGTTACGCGGAACTCCAGCCTGATCCAGCCCAATCAAGGTGGATCAAGGTGGATCAAGGCTGATCAAGGCTGATCAAGGTGATTAAACCTAAAATGTTTGTGCGCCGATCTACTCCGCCGGGGGCCGAAAGAGAAAACGGGCGTAGCAATAGGCGATGGCCTCGCTGATGACAGAGCGAACGCCGTTGCTGCTCCTCCACCAGTGATCCGGGTCAAACTCGTGATCGGTGACGGCGATCATGCCTACTTGCGAATTCGGTCCAAAAGCGAATTGGTAAAGCAAGCGGCTACGGCGGGAATGCGGGCCAACGGAAATGACCGTGATCTTCGCCGTAGAGACTCCATCGGCCTCCAGGCGCTTTTTGAGGGCCGAGGCCATGGTGTAGGTGCGGTCTTTTCCGACGAAAGGGGCGGGAACGGTGTGGACGGTTTCGGGGGCAGCGCCGGCTTCGAGTAAGCGGGCTTCGGTGAGATCGGCAAAGCTGGCGTAGCCGATGTAGGGAGTATCATCTCCGGTCGGTTCGCCCGTGGCATAGATGCCCACGTATTGGTTTCGGCGGAACACCTCCACTGCTTCCTTTGTAGCGTAGGAAGGGACCCAACCTTCCACGACCAACACGCCACCCAGGGGTGGATCATTGACGGTCAAAAAGGCGCAAAGCTGCCTGCCGACCCCTATAGTGAACAACACAGTGAGTAACAACAGCAGGGCCCAACCGCGCCACGTGGGTAGCAGGCAGACGCGGTGGTGAAGGAGCCCGCGATAGCGGCGGTTCTGGGCGGCGCTTGATTTGTTCAGGGGAGCGGTGATGGTGGTGGAGGCGTCGCCGGGTGGCATGGGAAGCGTTCGCCTGTAACATGACTGACGATGAGTGACGACAAAATCGTTTCCCCACATTCTGAAGATTTGATTAATTTTGTTGCAGCCGGAGGGCTGGCTGTGCGCGAATCCACGCAACATGCCGCGACCTGCCCTGCCGAGCTCCCTCCGCGAAAAACCCTGGCGATGAAGTCAGGCGAGTTGTTCCGCGCGCAACCTAAGACCGCGGTCTTCATCGAGTGCATGCTTCTGTCCCTGGGGATTGGCTATGTCGATTACATCACGCCATGGCAGTGGACGATGTCGGTTTTCTATGCGCCGCCGATTCTCCTCTCCGTCTGGTATGGGCCGCGGAAGTCGAGTCTGCTCATGGCAGTATTTTGCGCGATCGTCTGGTATGTGGCCGGTTATGGCCAGCATCCTCATCTATCGAGTCAGGCCTATCTCTGGATTGGGTTTAACCGGCTGGTTTACTTTGTCTTTGTGGCGGTCGGCGGCATGGCGCTGAAAAGCCAGCGTGATGCGATTCGCGCCCGCCTCGAGGCCATGACGCGCGCACGGACGCTGGAGCAGGAGATCGTGCGCGTGTCCGAACGCGAGCAGATGCGGATCGGTCAGGATTTGCACGATGGCCTGTGTCAGGACCTCGCGGCGATTGATTGTGCCGCGGCCTGCTTGAAATCCGATCTCGAGGAAAGGTCGGTGCCGGAAGCCCAGGCAGCGGGCAATATCCAAAAGCTGCTGCAGGATGCGATCGTGGAAGCGCGCAACCTGGCCCGGGGCATTTCGCCCGTGCACATGGATGCAGAGAATTTGCCCGCCGCCCTGGAGGATCTCGTGGCCTCGGCGAATCGCTCCAACCAGGCGAGCATCACCTTTGCCGTGCGGGGCGAGATCGTCATCGGCGATACGCAGACGGCGATTCATCTTTATCGCATCGCCCAGGAATCGTTGCGCAATGCGGTGCGGCACTCCGGGGCGAAAAATGTGGCCGTGGAACTCCGTGCTGAAGGCCAGCAATATACCCTTTCCGTCTCCGATGACGGCCACGGCTTCAACGGCTCGCCGCCCTCGTCGACCAGCATGGGCCTCGGCACCATTCGTTACCGCGCGCGTCTTCTCGGCGCCACATGCGACATCCAGAATCAGCCCGCCGGCGGGGCC
>JBGGMZ010000134.1:0-5078 GCA_041287745.1 Chthoniobacter sp.
TGGCGAGATCGGTGGCGACGGCGATCGTGAGCAAGATGCTGGAGAGGCAGACAGCGGAGGAAAGTCCGTTTCGGGCATCGACATTCGAGGGGAGAGAGTTCAACGACGATGTCGGGATGAAACGCTCCGTCGCAGGGTCGAATTCGGAGGCAGCGTTCCAAAGGCCGAGCCACATCATGCCCACGAGAAAACCGATACCGAGAATGGTACTCACCGGCACTTTTGGCCAGCGGTGTTCGTAGACCAGCCCGATGATCCACGCGATGCCGGCGAGGACCAGCTGCGCGGCCAGGCCATCGGCCAGAAGATAGGTGCGACTGTTAAAAGCCCACGGAGCATACACCAAGGCCACCAGGAGAATCCAGCCAGCCAGCGCAGTAAACACGGATGAACGAGGAATCCGGGAGGACTCTTTCCCACGAGAGCCTTCGACGGCAGTGACAGCGCCAGATCCTGCGCCATCGAGCAGACGGGCGCCAGCCGCGACAGGAAAGAAACCCGTCTCCAGCGAAGACCTTAAAGATAGCGGATCAAATAACATCAGCAAACTGGCGCTCCATCCGCTTGAAGCAGTAAAGACCCGCTAATAGGATGGCTGCGGCGAAGAGAGAGGAAAGCAAGAGCGGCTGGAAACTAGGGAAGGGCGTTCCGAGAAGACTGGCACGGATCGCCTCCAAGGGCGGGGTGAGAGGATTGAGATAGTAAACCCAGCGCAGGCGTTCAGGCACCGCAGTCACCGAGTAGGCGACAGGGCTGGCGTAGAGCAGCAGCTGCGTGAAGACCGGCAGGATATAGCCGATATCTCGATACGTCACCGCCAGGCCCGCGCAGCAAAGGCCAATCCCCATCGCAATCGCCGTGAGCACCAACATCCACACGGGAAAGAGAAGGAGCATCGGGGTCGGAGAAATATGGTACGCGACCAAAAGCACCGCCATCATTCCTGCGGCGACAGCGAAATCAACCAGGCTGGATCCGATTCCCGAGAGCGGCAGGATGAGCCGTGGAAAAAAGACCTTGGAAATAAGATGGGAATTTCCCAACAAACAACCGCTGGTCTTTCCCAGTATCCCGCTGAAGTAATTCCAGCCGAGGAGACCGGCGAAGGAGAAAACGAGGTAAGGCAGGCCACCGCTAGGCAGTTTCGCCACGGAACCGAACACGAAAGAGAAGACGCCCGCGGCCATGAGGGGTTGAAGAATCACCCAGATGACACCGAGTGCGGTCTGCTTGTAGCGAAGTTTCAGATCCCTATCCGTCAGCGAAAACAGCAGGTCGCGAAACTGCCAAAGTTCGCGCAGGTCCTGGGCGACCCACCCACGACTCGGGCGGATGCTTAAATAGGGTGTTGGCGCACTTTCAGCGCCTGGCAAGAGTTCATCAGGATTCGCTGCATCCGCAATGACGGGAGCGCTGAGAGCAGAAGATTCGCTATTCAAAATACGAAAGAAGTAGAAAAGTGGACGACGGTTGAATTGGCTTGGTAGTGGCGGTGAGAATCAACCGGCAGAACTAGCCAGCGGTTTGGGCGAAGCCACCGCCGTGGGGACTTTGACGGTTGGTTTGCTATGACCGGCAGCCTGATAATTTTTCCCATACGTCTCGGCTCCACCGTACTTAGCGTCACTGGAATAGTAGTAGTGACTCGCGATCCCGCGCCATTCGGGCATGAAGTTCAGGGCAATGCCATCCGGACGCACGTGGGCGCGCGCCAGCAGTTCGAGAGCGCGCCGGACAACCTTACGCGGCGTGCTACCATTCCGAACGACGAGCACGACGGTTTGCGCGGCACCGACGATGTTCAAGGTATCGCTGACCACGTTGACCGGAGCGGTATCAATCACGATCCGGTCGAATTGAAGTTTCAACGTGTCGATGAGTTCAGCGAATCGCTCACCGGAAAGGAGTTCGGCCGGGTTGGGCGCGTGAGCGCCTGCCGGAAGGATGGACAGATTGGCTATCTCCGTGGCGTGAAGTTCGACTTGGGCGCCGACCATGTATTCGGCCACGCCCGGCAACTTACGATTCTTCCTGAGCAAGAGCTGAGTCAGCGCCGGCTTTCGAAGATCCGCATCCAGGAGCAGTGTCTGGAGACCCTGCTGGGCAAATGCGATCGCCGCATTCACGGCGTTGTGCGTCTTGCCTTCGGAAGGCACGGCGCTTGTAAAGAGGATGACCTTTCGACGTTCGACGGGGCCAAGAAGAGACAGCGCCGTCCGGAGCGATCGAAAACTCTCGGCCATGGGTGAGTCGGGCTGATTCAGGAGAGAGAGCGTCTGGGCTGGCGAATGAACTTTGCGCAGGGTCGGAATGGCGGAGAGCACGGGCAGCCCGAGCCAGCGTTCCGCGTCATCCACGGTTTTGATCGACGAGTCTAAAAAGAAGATGGCCGCCAGCACACCCGCGGCAAGGAGCGCACCGCACAGAATGGCTCCACAAACGACGATCAAACGGCGATTGGGCAACCGCTGAGCAGGAAGGGCTGGCTCGACCACGCGGAAGTTCACCGGTTTGATATCCATGATCACCATCGTCTCCTTCAGCCGTTTTTGAACGCTATCGTAGAGCGCGCGGTCGGCCTCCAATTCTTTTTGCAAGGCGCGATACGGCAGGGTCCTTTCATCCAGCTTCAGCAGTTCCTTTTCCTGTTCAGCGACGGCCTTTTCCAAAGTCTGCTCCGATACATGCGCTTCCGTGAACTGCGCCGCCAGGCGGCCTGGGGCATTTTGGATTGCCACTACTTTCTCAGCCTTCGCTTCCTCCAGCCGGTTGCGCGCCTCGATCATGCGAGGATGTTTGCTGCGAAACTGATCCGAGAGAGACTGAACGTCCTCCTCCAGCGACTTGACCCGTGCTACGGCCGCTGCGACCTGGGGATCTGCAGCCACGCTGGCGATCGCCAACAACTGCTTCGGATCGCGGTCGGGTACGCTCTGGACTACTTTTAGATCGCTTTCGATCCGGATGCGGGCGCTCCGTGCGCCGGTAAGACTACCGTTGAGCCCTTGTAACTTTGCTTCCACCAAATTACGGCCGGCGTCCATGGAAACCGATTCCATGCGGTTTTTATAATCCTGGACGGCGAGTTCCGAGCGCTCGAGTTTCGCTTTCAGTTCCGCCGACTTTTGCGTGAGCAACCGATTCTGCGCTTCGACCTGGTTGATCTGCTGCGCGTCGTTCTGCATGAGGAATTGATCGACAATGGATCCCGCCAGGCGTTGAGCGACCAGCGGATCGGAATGGGTGAAGGTAATATCCACCAACAATGTCTTCTGACGGGCGCTCACGCTCACGAGGGAGGACAGCAGAGAAATCACTTCCAGTTCCGAAGCAGGCAGGAGATCGGTGCGGCCGAGGAATTTTGGATCGTCGGCAAGGTGCAACTCGCGGGCGATACGCTCCATCAGAGAACGGTTGCGGAAATTTTGGATCACCGTTTCCATGACGAGAGGATCGCGGAGGTCTTCCGTGCTGGCGTCATCCACTTTGATCGGCCGTGTCGGTTGGGACTCGATCTGGATGACGGTCCTCGACTGATACATCTCCGGGATGCGCTTTACATAGGCGGCACCGCCCAGTCCACCCACCACGGCTACCAAGGCGATGAGCCACGAGCGCCGGAGTAGTGCATGAAGCAATCCCGCCAGTTCTAGAGATGGTTCCCCAGCCTCCATCAATGATGGATCGGGCGGTCGAAGGTCCGCGGTTTTCATATTACAGCAAACGCTCCTTCACGACGATGATGTCATTGGGCAGAATCACAAAGGATGGCATCCCTTTTTCCTTCGTCATCCGTGCCGCATCCACCTTGATGAGTTGGTCCTGCCCCTGCACCTGGCGCTTCACGATGATGTTCACCTGACTGGCGGTTTTCGTCCATCCCCCGGCCAGCGAGATCGCCCCGAGGAGATCCAGGTCACGATCATCCGGATACTCCTTTGTGCCCGGGCTTGCTACTTCACCCATAATGTCGAAATAGCGCCTCGACGCGACGGATACGTTGACGAAGACCTGAGGGCGGACCAAGTAGTCCTTGTCGAGAAGAGCAGCGAGGTGCGCGGCGGCTTCGTAAGTCGTCTTGCCGGAAAGTTTAACGATTCCAAGCAATGGAAAATCGATGGTCCCGTCCTTGGAAATGCGCCGCATTCCGTCGAGATCCGCATTTCGGAATACGCGGACTTGGATTTCGTCGTTGGGCTTGAGTACGTAGTTGCTCGCTACCATCGGCACAGCCGCCGCTCTCGCGGCCGGGGCGATTGGACCCATTTTTGCGGTCGCAGTCGTGGGAGAGAGAATCTGCGCCGATGCATGGCGAGCGGCAGTAACGAAGAGCGCGGTCGACAGGATGAAGACGGCGACTTGACGGCAAAGTGAAGCAAGATAGGACTTCATAGATAGTTTAGAACGCGTACGAAGCGGACACGCTGACTTGGGTTGAACTCTGCGGAAGATCTGTGGAGGCGGTATGGAGGTAGCTAACGGTTGCAGATAGCGAAATGTGCTTGAAAACCGTCCTCGAAACGCTGGCCTGGGCGAATACCGTCTGATCGAGACGATCAATCGTCTGATCGGAA
Organism: Chthoniobacter sp.; assembly: GCA_041287745.1. Taxonomy (GTDB): domain Bacteria; phylum Verrucomicrobiota; class Verrucomicrobiia; order Chthoniobacterales; family Chthoniobacteraceae; genus Chthoniobacter. The sequence goes on from JBGGMZ010000134.1 coordinate 4,575, forward strand.
AGGGCGCTTTCATAACTTGCCCGTTCGTATCCGATCGAAGCACCGAGGCTGGCGAAACTACCCAGGCGTTGCGAGCAGGAGAGGGCAACGCTCGTGGAAGTATAATTTGCCCCGGTGATCGCTGCCGAGTTTTGCACCCGTTGATCGACCGTAAGAGTGAGCGAAGTGCCTACACGCGGGGTCCAGGTAGCTCCCAATCCAAAAACCGGGCTGGTCGACCGCGTTTCGCCGGTGTCGCGCCATTCGAAACCGACGGTGCCGCTATAGGAGATAAATGGGCTGGCAGTGGAAGTCATCCGGGCATTGACCTGCTCGAAGGTCTGCGTATCGGAGCCGGCCACCCCGGTGAATCCGGTGGTAAATCCCAAGCCAAATGTGGTTTTCGTACTGTAGGCGTAGTTCACCATGGTCGTACTCGTAAGCCCGCTGGAATCGATTCCACCCGAATACTCCGAGACAGGGGCGGCGAGATCCCACTCCAGGCTCGTCTTCGGCGTCCATGCG
>JBGGMZ010000135.1:0-2756 GCA_041287745.1 Chthoniobacter sp.
CATAGGATTATTTATGATTTCGGTTTGTGTTTCGCATTGCGGATTTCTCCGCGAATTGTTGAGAGCTAATTAAGCAGTCGTAATGCCACGCAAGATGCGTTTTATGGAAATTCGGAAAAACCCAACACCTCCAAGCCATCCCGCCACAGCAAAGACCCGATCGGCAGTGCGTTTCCTCTAGAACAAATGCGTATTTCCACCCAAACCACCTCCAGACGTATCCCTCTCGGGCTGTGGATTTTCCTTCTCGCCTTCGCCGTCCGGCTCCTGGTCCTCGTTCGATTTTCGCATTCGTTGAACTTCCTGCCGGAAGGAGACGACATGAAATTTTATACCGACTGGGCTTTGCGCATCGCTCACGGCCAGTGGACGGATCACCAAGCCTTCTACGGCCTGCCCGGCTACGCCTATTGCCTCGCACTGATTTTCCTGCTCGTCGGCTTCGACCCTTTTGTCGTCGGTATCCTACAGGCCTCCTTCGATGCGGGTATCGCGGTGCTCTTGTGGAAAATCTCGGTGCAGGTTTTTTCCTCCACGGAGCAGCAGGGCGAAAACGCGGCATTGCCCCGAGCGCCTGATTTTATCGGCATCGGCGCGGCCTTGGCCTGGATATTCTTCACCCCCGCGCAGGCCTTCTCCACGGTCATGATGCCGACCGTCTGGCTCGTCTTTGCCTACTACTTCTGCCTATGGATGGCGGTGAAGACGCGCGACGCTTCCTGGTGGAAACCATGGCTCGGCCTCGGCCTTTTCTGTGGTGCCATGGCCATGCTGGTGGCGACCATCCTTTTCGCAGTTCCGCTACTCATCGTTGCCATTTTCCGCAGCGTCGCCCGCGGCCTGCCTTGGCCCGCGCGATTCCCGAAAATCGCCGCAGCCGTGGCCACCCTCGTCGCCGGCCTCTACATCGGCGCCTCCCCGGCGTGGATCCACAATTACTTCATCGCCCATGAGCCCGTGATGCTTTCCGCCCACAGCGGCATCAATTTTTGGATCGGAAACAACCCAGTGGCAACGGGTTATCCCAAAATGCCCCCGGGCATTCGCGCCACCCAGGAGGGCCTCCTCAGAGACTCGATCACCCTCGCAGAAGCCACCGTCGGCCACAAAATGAGCCGTGCCGAGGTCTCAAAATATTGGTCCGCGCAGGCAAATGCCTACATCGGTACGCATTTTCACGCATGGATGAGACTCATGGCCATCAAACTTGGGAATTTTTGGAATGCCTACCAATACGATGACCTCAGCATCATTAAGCTTTTGCGCGACGATGGCGTCCTTCCCCCCGGCCTCCGCTTCGGGTTCATCGCTGCGCTCGGCCTAGCCGGGTTGATTCCCGCCCTCTGGCGCTTCCCCCGGGCCAGCTGGGTCGCCGCCGCTGTGCTCTTGCACATGTGCGCGCTCATGCCCGTGTTCGTCACCGAACGCTACCGCCTCGCCGCAGTCCCTGGCCTCATGATCCTCGGCGCTGCCGGTCTTTGGATTTTTTGGGAAAACCTCGTGACCGCCAAATGGATCCGCGCCGCGGCCTACCTCCTTCTTTGCGCCGGCGCCGCCTGGTTTGTCTCCATTCCGCGCGAAGATACCGGCCTATGGTCCCTCGACCACTATAAGGCCGGCATCCGCGCCACCACCGCCGGCGAGATCGAGCTGGGCGAGCACCGCATCGATGCCGCGCGGGGGGCGTTCGATCGTGCCCAAGGCAACCTCGAAACCGCCTACGCCTATGTCTCAAATAACCCCGATATCAATTTCGCTCTGGGCAATTTGTGGCTCGCCCGCCGCGACCTCCCCGCTACCGACAAAGACACTCCCGTCGGCGACCTCACCCGCGCCAAGCTCTTTTACCGCAAAGCCCTCGAGCTCAACCCCCGCCACACGGGCACACTGAATAATCTCGGCGTCATCGCCATGGAGGAAAAGCGCTGGCCCCTCGCGGAGAAATTCTTCGCCGCCGCCATCGACACCGAGCCTGAAGACGCCAAGACCCACTACCTCCTGGCCCGCGTCTACGCCGAAAACAACAGAACCGCCGACGCCCGCACGGAAATCGAAACCGCCCTGCGCCTGCGCCCAAAGCAAAAGCAATTCCTCGAGCTGCGCGACAAACTTAACGCCCCTGCACCGGCACTACCCACGCCTCTATAGTTGCCAGTATTCTGGCCTGCCGGAACATCGAAGGAAGAGAGAAAAAATCACCACGAAGGCACGAAGACGCGAAGGAAGAAAAATTGAGGCCTGCCGTGGCCTTCGTGTCCCTGTGAGCATCTGCGGAAAGAGGCTTCCGAATCCAAAACCGATTGGCGGCTTGAATTAGAGCAGTTTAAACAAAACTGTAGTCGCAGCGACAGCGCTGTAGTCACGGCGCTCTGTTGCTGTCGGACTTAGGCAAATGAAAGCGTCTGTAGATGGATATTCCGCCTTCGAATTTGTTTTTTTGGCCAATCCGAGATGCCAGAGGCCCTTCATTTTCTAAGTCCGACAGCAACGCTCTGCCGCCGTGTGGAGGACAGTGAACGGCGAAAACCTGAATGATCAAGATTCGCTGGCGCTCACGCCCCGACAGAGCGGGGCGACTACAGCGACCGGCGAACGACCACAGTTTAACTTAAACCGCGCTAGTGTCCTGTCAGCCGAGTGATTTGCATAATTCGGGGCGCCATTTTGGGAAGCATTGGTAATTAACCACGAAGACGCGAAGGCACGAAGGTGGGAGTAATCTCAGCAACAGCCATCACACTTTGCCCCTTCGTGCC
>JBGGMZ010000136.1:0-2696 GCA_041287745.1 Chthoniobacter sp.
AATCCCAGGCCGGTGCCTTTGCCCAGTTCCTTGGTCGTAAAGAAGGGCTCGAAGATGCGACTACGAGTGGCGGCATCCATGCCGGTGCCGGTGTCACTGACGGTCAGTAGGGTGAAGTCGCCGGCCCGCGCCTCGGGATTCTTTTCCGTATCCGCGATCGTCACCTGCGTTGCCGAAGTGGTGATCGTAATGCGGCCGCCCTTGGGCATGGCATCGCGAGCGTTCAGGGTGAGATTCATGAGCACCTGCTCCAGGCCGGTCTGGTCGGCCCAGATGGCCGGGATCTCCTCGGCAAGTTCGCAGGAAAGCTCCACCTGTTCTCCGATGAGCCGGCGCAACATGGTGGTGAGGTCGCGGATGAGGGCATTGAGCGAAACCACTCGCGGCCGCATGACCTGCCGGCGGCTGAAGGCAAGGAGCTGGCGTGTGAGATCGGCCGCCCGCTCGGAAGCGAGCGCGATCTGCTGGAGCGAGTCGATCGCGTCTTCATCATGCCCGGACAGCGTGAGCTGGAGGCTGGCATGCCCCTGGATGATGGTGAGAAGATTATTGAAGTCGTGCGCGACGCCGGCCGCGAGCTGGCCGATCGCCTCCATCTTTTGGGCTTGGCGAAGCTGGGCCTCGAGATTCAGGCGCTCCGAGATATCCAGGACCATGAGCAGCAGGTGCGGCTCTCCGCCGACAACGATGCGCTCGAGCGAAACGAGCGTATTGCGCAGCTCGCCGGACTTCGTGCTGACCTGCGCCTCCAAGTGACGCAGGGTCTTTTCGCCCTCCACGGGAAGCACGCTGTAGTCGAGGCAGAAACGCAACTCAAGCGGAGTGTGGCCGATCAATTCCTCTCGCGTATAACCGGTCATCTCGAGGAAGGCGTCGTTGACGTCGATGAAACGATTTTCGCGCGGGGTCTGGATGACGAAGGGGATCGGGCTTGCGCGAAAGGCTTTGGCGAAGCGCTCTTCCGAGCGGCGTAGCTCTGAATTGCTGCTTTCCAGAGCACGGGTGCGCTCCTGCACCATCTCGTCCAGCGTCTTCATTTGCGCCGTGGCCTGCTCGGTCACATACCACTTCTTGGTGAGCGCGTGGGCCAGTTGCAGCACCTCGATGTTGTCGAAGGGCTTCTTGAGAATGACCAGGTTGTCGTTCACGCCAAGGCGCACCGTCATCTTCTCCCACGAATAGTCGGAATAGGCGGTGCAGACCACGACCTGAAGCCCCGGATCGACCTGCCAGAGGTGCTCGATTGTTTCCACGCCATCCCATCCCGGCGGCATGCGGACATCGACGAAAGCGAGAGCGTAGGGTTTCCCTTCGCTGACCGCTCGGGCGACTTTTTCCAGCGCCTCCTTGCCCTGATAAGCAGACTCGAGCTCGAAGGTGGTGACATTCACCGGCACGTGGGGGCGGTCGAACAACACGGATTCCATGGCATCGAGCTCTGTGCCCGTTTTCGACGGGCCGAGCAGGATCTTGCGAAAATCCTCGTGGATGGCAGGATTGTCATCCACGAGCAAGATGCGGTTATTTAACTGAAGGTTCATGTATCGGTGGCGGGAGCGGCCAGGGGCAGTTCGAGAGTGAAGGTTGCACCGTGGCCCGGGCCTTCGCTTTGGGCAAGCAGGCGGCCGCTCATCTGTTGTGCGGCGAGTGCGGCGCTGTGCAGGCCGAATCCGTGGCCATCCTTTCGGGTGGTAAAGCCGTGCGAAAAAATACGCGTAAGATTCTCTGGCGCAATGCCCACTCCGGTATCGGTAACGATGATGGCGACAGTTGTTTCATTCATCCGGCGAATTCGCAGGGTGAGTCGCTTTTCATTCGGCGCAGAGTCGTCCATCGCGTGTTTCGCGTTGCGCAAAAGGTTGACGAGGATTTGCAGCGCCTTGTGCTTGTCGACGGTCACGGGAGGCACCGGGTCGTATTCGCGCACGACCGCGATGCGATGCCGGGCGAAGCTGTCCATGTTCAACTGCAGCGCGTCCTCGATGAGGGTATGCAAGGGCAATACTTCGGACAGCCCGGAGACCCGTGCGTAGGTCTGCTGCATGGCGACGATGTCCTTGATGTGCTCGATGTTGCGCGTGAGTAGCTCGATTTCTGCCCGCGCCTCCTGGCGTTCATTTTCGAGGTGCTGTGAAAGGTCGGCGAGATAGGCGGGCAGCAACTGGCCTTTGGGATCGCTGGACAGGAATTCCGCCAGCTGCCCATTTTTGTCGCGCAGCATGGCGGCGGCGCGGGCGAGATTGGCCGTGCGTGACTGGCCCAGGCGTTCGGCAATGAGGGTGGCGGATACGTTTACGCTATTGAGCACGTTGCCGACATTGTGGAGTACGCCGGTGGCGACTTCGGCCATGCCGGCCTGGCGCGAGGCGTCCATCAGCCGCTGCTGCGTGTGCTGCAATTCTCCCTCCGCCCGCTTGCGCTCGGCGATTTCATGAAGCAGGGCGGTATCGCGCGTCTGGACTTGGTCGAGCATGCCGTTGAAGGAGTCCGTGAAGGTGCCCACCTCGTCATCGGCGACTTTGGTCGCGCGGGCCGAGTAATCGTGATTGGAAATGATATGGCGGGCCGTTTCCGCGAGGTTCTGGATCGGATCGAGGATGACGCGTTCCAATTTCCAGGAGACAAATACCGCTACGAGAAAAGAGATGGAAAGCACCGCAACGAGGATGCTCGCGTAAAGGCGATGGAGCTTGTTG
>JBGGMZ010000137.1:0-6925 GCA_041287745.1 Chthoniobacter sp.
TTTCGCGGGTGCGGACACTCGATGAACTGTTGCATAAAGCCGATGTGGTATCGCTGCATTGTCCGCTCACGCAGGAGACCCGGCACCTTATCGCGGAGCGCGAGCTCGCCCTCATGAAACCGGATGCCTTCATCGTGAACACGGCGCGCGGTGCGGTGATCAAAAAGGCGGCCGTCCTCAATGCACTGCGTCACGGCCCCATCGCTGGTGCGGGACTCGACGTCGTGGAGGACGAGCCGCTGCAGAGCGCGGAGGAGGCTGCGACGCCGAATTTGATTGTCACCTGCCACGCCGCCTTTTGCAGCGTGGAATCGAAACTCGAGATGCGCTCCACCTCCGCCCGTATCGCCCTCGCCGCCGTGCGCGGCGAGCGGCTGGAGAATGTCGTCAATGGAGTCACCTGATTACTGTCCGCAAACTCACATCCCCGTTCCCCTTCTTTATGAAATCGGTTGCCCTCTGCTCCGCAATTTTCACCGCGCTGGCGGTCTCCACGTTTGCCCAGCAACCTGCTCCGGCTCGCCGCCCCGAGCAACGCCTGGTATCGCCCGAGGTCGAGCAAGGGAAAGTCACCTTCCGACTCAATGCTCCCAAAGCGCAGCAGGTGAATGTGCGCATCAATGGCCGCAAGGATCCGGTCACCATGCAGCGCGGGGAAGGCGGCATCTGGACGGCGACCGTCGAGGGGCTGACGCCGGAGATTTACGATTACCAGTTCGACGTCGATGGCTTCGCCTCCATCGATCCGGCGAATGCGTGGGTGAAATCCGGCCTGCGCCCAAACTACAGCGAGGTGGAGGTGCCGGGGCATCCGGCGGAATTCTGGGAGTCGCTGAATGTGCCGCACGGCGCGGTGACGATTCACACGTTCTGGTCGAAGACGCTCGAAGCTCCGCGCAGTTTCCGTGTCTACACTCCGCCGGGATACGATCAGCAGACCGACACGCGACTTCCGGTGCTCTACTTGTTGCACGGCTCCGGTGATGCGGATGATGGCTGGACGATCGTGGGCCGCGCCAACTTGATCGCGGACAACTTGCTCGCGGCAAACAAGGCGAAGCCAATGCTTATCGTCATGCCGAATGGCACTTATCCCCGTGAAGCTGGGCACGAGAATGATTTCGAGACCGACCTGCTCCAGCAAATCGTCCCTGAGGTGGAGAAGCGCTACCGCACCGCGCCGGGCGCCGCGAATCGCGCGCTGGCCGGATTGTCGATGGGCGGCTTCCAGACGCTGAGCGTCGGTGTGAAGCACATGGATCAATTTGCCTGGCTGGGCGTCTTCAGCGCCGGTGCGCGGGACAACTATGGCGAAACCCATGGCGCATTCCTCGACAAGGCCAACGACCAGCTCTCGCTTTTCTGGATCGGCATCGGCGAGGACGATTTCCTCCTGCAAAACGAAAAGACGCTGGAAACCGTGCTCAACGATCATCACGTGAAATTCAGCGCCCACATCAGCAAAGGGGGCCACACGTGGACCAACTGGCGGCACTATCTCCACGACATCCTGCCGCTCTTGTTTCAGGCTGGCGGGAAGTAGCGGCCACGCAGCGGAGGAGTTGCCCGCGATGGGGCTATCCGCGCTCGAGCGCGTAGTCCTTCAACTTTCGCCATCGCCTGCGCCATGATGGACGACGACCCGAGAACCTCGGGAAAAGGACAGGTATTCCAAGCGCCCTCAACGAGAGCGAAAGCGCAGGTCAACCGGCTGATGAACCCGGCTACAGCCTTAGCGTTTGCGGCGGCCAGCATCCGCCACGAGACGCGTGGCGGCGGTGCGAGACTTCACACCCAGCTTGTCGAGGATGTGCTCGACATGCTTTTCCACCGTGCGAGGGGAAAGACCCAGCTCTGTGCCGATCTCGGCATTGGCTTTGCCTTCTGCGAGAAGATGCAGCACTTCGGTCTCACGACGGGTGAGGCCGTAGCTGCCCAGTGCACGGGGCATGGATTTCACGCGGCTCGATTCCAGCGAGGAACTCAGCGAGTCGATGCGCTCGGAATCAGACCGCTGGCGGTCGCAAATCGTGGTGGCGATGACGATCGCAGCGCGGAGTTGTTCCTTGCTTGAGAGTGGCTTGAGGAGGAAGGCCTGCACGCCGAGGGCACGCGCCTGTTCCAGCGTCTCGTCATCCGACATACCCGTCAGCACGACGATCGGCACGAGCATTTGGTCGAGGATGCGGCGGGCGGCTTCCAGCCCGTCGAGGACGGGCATGCCGATATCGAGCAGCACTACGCCAGGTTTGAGAGCCAGCGCTTTCTCGACGGCGTCCATTCCGTCCGAAGCCGTGCCGACGATGGGGTAACCCAAGCTCTCCAGCATGCTTTGCAGGAGAATACAGGTTCTCTCGTCGTCTTCAGCGATCAGTATCGATGGCAACAAATCCATAATGTCTAGTAGTTGAACCAACCTTGGGAGCATGGGCGATGCCGCGAACGTCGCCCTTTTTAAGATATTTTATGCGGGAGAGCAGGTTGATTGGAATTTTTGTCGGCTATTAACGCAAGGCATTGCGTTATTGGATGTCTCCGATTCCACTAATTTTTATCTGCCGTCAACTCTTGTTCACGATTGTAAACTATCGTCTACATCCGGTATCAGGCGTGTTTCCCTCGGTCAATCCCATCCGTGAAAGGCCTTCCGGAAGTTTTTGCTAATTTTTTCACTGGGCATCCCGCCAAAACCCTCATTTACTCCGATTTCTTCTTAAGAACCGGTTGCGAACACAGTGGTCCGAACTACTGTTTTGCGCCGATCCCCCATCGCTTCCCTTTTGCATGGCCAGTCTCCGCCTTACGTTCCCCGAGAAAGATCAGCCCACGGTGATCGCCCTTACCGGCGCACGGCTCACCATCGGCCGGCTACCTTTCAATACCATCCAGATCATCGACCGGACCGTTTCCGGTTTTCACGCCGAGCTCATCAGCGAACACGGGCACTACCGCCTGCACGATCGCGGCTCGTCGAATGGCACGTTCGTCAATGGACAAAAAGTGTCCGACTACCACCTGAACGAAGCCTGCACCGTCAGCTTCGGCACCGTTGAGGCCCAATTCAGCCCTGAAGATGTGGCCGGTGCGGAAGAGGCGGAAACATTCCCGTCGCGGGGAGAAGTAAACTCGGTGCGCCAGGAAAATGCCGAGATGCGCGCCACTGTATCCGCACTTCGCGAGGAGATCACCGCTCTGCGCTCGGATCACAACGAATCAGCCGAGAGCGGCGGAGCCACCGTCAGCCGCGAGGAATACGACAAACTGGTCGTCGAGCGCGAAGCGCTCAAAGAAACCCAGCTCAAGCAGGAGGAAGAGCTCAACCGTTTCAAAACTGATATCGCAATTCTGAAACGAGACCGTCTCAATTTGCAGCTCGCCTACGATAGCGCCCAGCGCGAACTCGAGCAGTTGAAACGCAAGGTGAACGGCGCCCCCGAAGAAACCGCGCTATCTCCAGTGCAGGCCGCTACCGTGGTGGCTGCACAGGCGGATGAGGTTCGCATCGAAGTGCCAAAGCCAGTGGTGACAATCGCGTCCGTTGCCGTGCCCACGCCCGTCGCGCCTCCGGCGGAAGCGACTCCCGTGGCGCCAGAGCCGCTGGAAGTGGAGCCGTCTCCAGCAGAGACTGCTGCAGCCGAGAGCGAAGAGGCGGTCCAGCCCCTGGCGCCCGCCGCGCATGCTCCTTTCAGGCCGGTGGCGAAACCTTACACGTCGCTACCGAAGGCACCCACCGCACCGTCGGCTCCCGGCGTTCCTGGCGCTGGCGCCGCCATGCCGAAGCCAACGGCTCCCGCCGGCCTTCCGCAAAAGCCCACGTCATTGCCCAAGGCGCCCGGCCTCCCGGCCGGCGCCCTTCCCAAGCCGCCCGGTGCGCCGAGCGGCGGCGTTCGTCCGTTGCCCCGCCCTGTGGCGCCTGCCTCCGGTGGAGAAGGCCAGCCCGGCACGCCAGTGGCCGCGCCGCGTTCCGGCCAGCGTCCCTTGCCGGCCGCGCGCCCGTTACCGCCTGGCGCAGCCAAGCCGAACTTCACACCCGCTCCGAAAGTCGGTCCCAAGGGCACGGAAAAGCTGACGCCGTAGGCCAATGGGCGGAGGATAAATGCCGGACGCCGAGTGCGTCTCCGCTTCGTCATTCTTAATTCGTCACTCGTCATTCTTCTGGCATTCGCGCCGATTTCGGTTTGAAGGGGAGCATGCCGCTACTTTTTTGCTGTCCGTCCGCCATCCGTTCCTCGCGTAGCGCATCGCGCCCATGAGTGACGAGGTAAGAGCGGCCGGCCCCGTCGCGGCCGGGGAGAAGGAGATTATCTCCCGAGTTGAAAAATGGACCGTGGCGCTGCTGCTCCTCGCGGCCTTCGTACTGCGCTGCCTTTATATCTTCCGCTATCGCTACGACAGCGATGAGCCGCAGCACCTCCACACCACGTGGGGCTGGACCCAAGGGCTGCTGCAGTACCGCGATTTCTTCGACAACCACACACCGCTCTTCCACATCCTCTTCTCGCCGCTGGTTGCCCTGCTCGGCGAGCGCACGGATATCCTGGATTACATGCGGTTTGCCATGGTGCCGCTCTGGTTTGCATCGCTGTGGTGTGTGTCGCGCATTGCTCGCGCGCTCTTCTCGGCGCGAGCGGGATTGTGGGCCCCAGTCTTCATCGCGCTGCTGCCCTGGTGGTTCTATCCTGCGCTCGAGTATCGCACGGATAATCTCTGGACCCCACTCTGGCTCTGCTCCATCGCCACCTTCGCCTGCGGCACCTTCGGCAGAGGCCGCGCCTTCCTCGGCGGGCTGCTGCTCGGGCTGTGCGCCACGGTCTCCTTGAAGACCACCCTCCTCGCCGCAGTGCTTGCCATGTCCGTGGTCTTTACGTGCGCCATTTGCTTCCGCCGCCTCGGCGGGCCCGGTGTCGTCCGCATCCTCGGCAAGGCATGGCCCGCCGTCATCGGCATGCTCATCGCTCCCGCGGCGGTAGCGGCGTTCTTTTACTCGAAGGGCGCGTGGGAACCGTTCTACTACGGCATCATCGGCCACAATCTCCTCTTCGAGGTGGACGATCGCAACCACCCGAAATACCTCCGCCTCGTCTTCTTCATCATGCTGCCGTTTGTGCTGGTGATCGGCGCCCGCATCGCCCGGCAGACTCCGGATACCCGTGACGCGTTGCGCCGGGCGGGCATGTTCATTTTCGTCAGCCTCTACTACGGCGCGCTCTATAGCTTTTGGACGCTGCTCACGCGGCAGGATTATCTCCCGTTCTACCCGCTGGCCATCGTGCTCATCGCCGCGCTGCTCGTTTACCTTGCGCAGCGTTTCATCCCCACGCGTGCAGTCTTCGCGCTCGCCGCGGTTGCGGTGCTGGAGATCATCCTCGTCCTCGCTGGGCGCAAGCTTTCGGAAAACGGCACACTCCGCGAACGCGAAATCCTCGGCGAGGTGCTGCGCCTCACCAAGCCCGGCGAATGGGTCATGGACTTCAAGGGCGAAAGCGTCTTCCGCCAGCGCGCTTTTTACTACGTCACCGAGCCGCTCACTTTCTATCGCCTGCGCCGCAAGATGATGAAGGACACCGTGGCCGAAGATCTCGTCCGCAAAAATGTCTTCGTCGTCCTGAACCAGGATCGGTGGTATCCGAAGGATGGTGCGAAGTTCATGCAGGAAAACTATCTCGCCGTCGGCCGGACACGGGTGGCGGGCAAGGCGATCACCACCAAGTCCGTCGCGGCAGGCGAGAAGATTTCCTTCGATGTCAAGGTGCCAGGATCATACGTCCTCTGGGCCGATGGCCATGTCGTCCCCGGCTCGATCGATGGTGGCGCGGCCGGCACCGGGCCCCGCGATCTCAGCGCCGGTCCTCATGAATTCATCGCCGATGCTCCGCACAAGCGCGTGGCCATCCTCTGGTCCCGCGCGGCGGAAGCAGGCTTCCAGCCGGTCGTCGATAAACCGGCTTGGCAGTACTACCGCTGACGTTGTCATTTCAGTGCCTCCCAGGCATCCTTTCGCCATGCGTTTCCCCGTCTTTTCCCTCTGCCTGTTGCTCCCGCTGTTCGTCGCTTTCGCGCCGCATTTGCGTGCCGAGCCTGCGCCCACCGTGGCCGCCGATCCCTTTGCCAAATGGGAAAAGGAGATCGCTGCCTTCGAGGCGAAGGACCGCGAGAATCCGCCGCCGAAGGGCGGCATCGTCTTCGTCGGCAGCTCGAGCATTAAAAAGTGGGTGACCCTTGCCGAAGACTTCCCGCATCACCAGGTGCTCAACCGCGGTTTCGGCGGTTCGCAGATCATCGACAGTGTGCATTTTGCCGACCGCATCGTGATTCCTTATGAGCCGCGCATGGTCGTCTTCTATGCCGGCGGAAACGACATCCACGCCCACAAGACACCCGAGCAAGTCTTCGCCGACTTCCAGGCCTTCGTGGAAAAGGTCCGCGCGAAGCTGCCCAAGACCGAGATCGCCTGCATCTCCATCGCCGGCAATCCGGCACGCTGGGCCGAGGTCGAGCAAGTGAAGGCGCTCAATACGATGCTCGAGAGTTACATCAAGGGCAAGGAAGACATGAAATTCATCAACGTCTTCCCGCGCATGCTCGGCAGCGACGGCCTGCCCCGGACGGAAATCTTCGTGGCCGACCGCCTGCACATGAACCCCGAGGGCTACAAACTGTGGACCGAGATCGTCGGACAGTACCTGCCCGCCGCGGATCGCTGAAGAAACGCTGCTTTCACCCGAAAACGGTAAGCACCGGCTCCGTTTTTTTGACCACGGATGACACGGATTGCAGCGGTCTAAATTAAAGCGTCTCCCAAAAGAAGTTTCCGAATCCGGCCGTGTGGAGTGTTTGAATCAGGAAAGCAAGAAAGCAGGAAAAGAAGACGAATCTTTCCTGCTTTCCTGCTTTCCTAATTTGCACCGCTTATCCGGAAGTTCCT
>JBGGMZ010000138.1:0-6839 GCA_041287745.1 Chthoniobacter sp.
CCACTGCGCCTGCATATGCGCTTCCCCATCTCCCTCCTTGCTGCACTGTTGCTGCTCGCCACCGTCCCGTCCGTCCTCTTCGCCGAGGATACTCCACCAGCGACCAAGACGTCCGATTGGAATGGCTACGAGAAAGTGGACTTCACCGTCTTTGGCCATACTGCGCTGGTCGTGAAACCGAAGACGTCCGCGCCCGGTAATCCGTGGATCTGGCGCACGGAGTTCTTCGGCCACGAACCGCAGGGAGATATCGCGCTGCTGGGCCAGGGCTGGCACGTCGCTTACTTCAGCATCAGCAACATGTATGGCGCGCCCGCGGCCGTTGATCTGATGAACCAATTTCACGATCACGCGGTGAAAACCTTCGGCCTCAACCCGCGTGCCGTGCTCGAGGGCTTCAGCCGCGGTGGTCTGTATGCCGTGAATTTCGCCGCAGCCCATCCGGACAAAGCAGCCGCGCTCTACCTCGACGCCCCTGTGCTCGATATTCGCAGCTGGCCCGGCGGAAAAGGCACCGGCAAAGGAGATGCGCACTGCTGGCAGCAGGCCTTGGAAATCTACGGCCTCACCGAAGAGACGGCGAAGGACTTCAAGGGGAACCCACTCGATCACGTGCCCGAGCTCATCGCCGCGAAAATCCCCGTCCTGGCCATCTGCGGCGATGCCGACAAGGTGGTCCCATATCCGGAGAATTCCGCCATTCTCGTCGAGCGCTATCAGGCCGCGGGCGGCAACGTCTCCGTCATCCTCAAGCCCGGCGGCGATCACCATCCGCATAGCCTCAAGGACCCGCAACCGATCGTCGATTTCCTGACGAAGTTCGCCTACCCGAAGTAGGCGCCATCGGCTGGCCTTGAAATTATCGTAACGACGGTACGGGCGTCATGATTCTGGTTTTCGAAGCACTGGCCATCCTCTTTTTCGTGGTCGCCTGCAGCGCGATCGCTGCCCGCATCATCGGGTCGTTGGCTATACTTGCGGAGTTTGGAACGCCCATCGCCATCTCTCTTGCGATGATCGCCACCCTGATCCTGTATCCAGTTCCGGTTTTTGCCATTCTCGCGATAGCTCTATTCCCCCTTTGGTTCTTTTTGCCACTGCCTCTCGGCGCCCTCTTTTTTGTCCCGCACATCCTTCTCAGTCGGAGCATTCTCAAGCGCTTGGAAAACTCCGGAACGAGCCGCGTGGCCGCCATCGAACGCGCGATTCGAGATTCTGTCTGGCTTGGCTTCGGCGGCATCATTTATTTTGTCGGCTTCTGGCTGATCTCCCTCGCTGCCGATCGCTTTGCCTCCGATGTCCCATCGCTTTAGGGATCGCTGACTGCTCGCCTCCCCCGAAATGCCCTCTCGCAACTCCTCCCTCGCCCGTGGACTGGAACCCTTCATCTCCGGGCTGTGGATCTTCTTCGTCCTCGCTTCGCTGCTCGTTGCGGCGGTGTGGGCGTTTGGCATCGGGGAAGGCTCGTTGGAGCGGTCGATCTCGAATACCGACCTGCGTGTCACCCTGGCCTGGCTGCTGACCCATATGGACCTCGCGTGGATCACACTGGCCGCGGCCAATGTCTACCTGGCCCTCACGCGCAGCGTTGGCCTGGACACGGCGCGGCGCTGGGGATTGATCACTCTCGGCGGTGTGGTCGCGATGGCCTGGCTAAGCGCGGTGACCGGGTTTCCGCTCGGCCCGATTCGTTACGGAACTCCGCTCGGCCTGAAACTTGGGCCAGTCCCACTGGGGCTGGCGCTGCTTTGGTTCACGATCATCCTCAGCGCGCGGGAGACCGTGCTGCGCTTCTTTCCGCGTGTGCCGCAAGGCGGGCTGGCCGCTGGAGTGGGCTTGGTCGCCCTGCTCACCGACCTCAATCTCGAATCGGTCGCGGCCAAATGGCGCGGGTTTTGGTTCTGGCGCGGAGGAGGCCCCACCGAACCTCCGGTGTTCGATGCTCCCCTGACCTCTCATTTTGCGTGGGGAATCCTGGCCATACTGGTAACCTTCTTTCTACGAGAGAGTAACGTCGTCTCGACCGCCCAAAAAAGGCTTTGGCAGCCCACCGCCACCTTGGCGATTTTCGAGGGAATTCTCCTTCTAACCAATGTCACTCATCGTCTGAGCCATTAGAATTACACTAAATTTTCACCAAGAGATTTTCCGGAGGCGTGTTATAAGAGGTTGTTATGAAATCGGGAATAATTCAGTTCATCAAGCGTGCCTTCACTCGCGAAACGGATATCCATCCGGTCGAGCGTGGGATGGCGCGGCGCTGGATAAAACAGCGTCTTGTTAGCGTTTTCCCCGAACTGCGCAACAACCCGGCCGCTCTCGAGCGGGCCTACCAGACGCTAGGCCTTGAGCCTCGCGCCGGTGCTGGCCCGGACGAGCCAGAGACCGTGTATCAGATGAGCATTCCCGGCGAGAGCTAAGCTCTTCGCAGGAAACGCTCTTTCTGTTGCGACTCCATAGATAGTTAAAAAGGCAGGGCGTGCTGGCCTCAGTGCGCTGTAAGACTTTCACTCGAATGGTCGATCGACCATTGAGGCCAGTCGCCCCCTGCTGATGGTTGATGGATCAGGCAGCCGTAACCACGGCGAAGTCAGCGTCTTGCACAGTGAGCTCGGCGTCTTCGCCAAAGCAAAAGGCAGGCGCTGAATCAACGCCTGCCTTTTTGAAATCCGCCTTTCGGCCGATTTGATTAGAACGGGATATCGTCTTCCGCTGCGTCCAGGTCGGGGTCAACCGGGGGCTTGCTCCGCTGCGGGGGCGGCGACTTCTTGAAGCCTCCGCCACCTCCTCCTCCGCCAGAGGGCGGGCCATCGTATTCGCTTTCGCTGGAACGACCGCCACGGGAAGCACCACCACCACCGCCGCCGCCTCCTCCTCCACCTTCCGCACCGTCGCGACCGCCGAGGAACTCGAAGCTATCCACGACTACGCGCAGCTTGCTCATCTTCTTGCCCGTCGTCTTGTCATCCCACGAATCCAGCTTCAGGCGCCCCTCGATGAAGATCGGGCGGCCCTTCTTGAAGTATTCGCCGATGATTTCCGCTGTACGGCCAAACGCCTCGAGATCGATGAACGTGACCTCCTCGCGCTTCTCACCGCCTTCAGCAGTAGTGAAGGTGCGATTGACAGCGATCCCAAAGTTGGCGATCGCCGTGCCTTTGGGCGTATACTTGATTTCGGGATCCCGGGTGAGATTCCCCATCAGCATTACCTTGTTGAGATTGGGCATAGGATCGCCGGTAGGCGGTGTTTGCGTGGGACCAGGTGACGCGAACGAAGATTAAGCAGCCTTGGCAGCCTTCTTCGCGGCCAGCTTCTGGTAGTGCTGGCGATACACGCCTTCGTCCAGGGTGAAGCGGGCGCGCAGCTTGTCGATCGAATCAGCCGGGGCGCTGAAAATGAAGTTCACATAGTAGCCGCTGTCCAGTTTGCCAGCGTTATAGCTGAACTGGCGGCGATCCATCTTCTGGACTTGCTCGACGGTGGCGCCGTCTTTCTTGAATTCGCCTTCAAGGCGCTCGATGACATCTTTCGCGCCATCTTCGTTGCCTTGCACATTGAGGACCAGGAGTCCTTCGTAACGGTTCTTATTGCTCATGTAGGTATGTTTTTCGGGGTCGGTTTTTTGATTCAGTTGTAAGCATTCATCGCAGCCTCGAGGCCGCGGGTGCGGGCACAGTCGATGGCTTCCAGCGCGCGGTCGAGACTCTGCTCTAGCGCAGGCCGTTCTTCCAAGGCAAAACGCCCCAGCACATGATCGACCACCCCGCGCTCGGCGCCGCCGATGCCGATCCGCAATCGCGGAACGGCCGGCGTGCCGAAGTGCTCGATGACCGAGGCGAGGCCGTTATGGCCACCGGCCGAGCCATTCGTCCGGAAGCGGAGCTTGCCGAGAGGAAGGGCCATGTCGTCGAGAATCACGAGCACTTGCGAGGGTTCGATCTTGTAGAATTGGCTGAGCGGGCGCACTGCCTGGCCGCTGAGGTTCATATAGGTCAGCGGCTTGCAGAGGAGAAGATCGCCGGCGCGGGCCACTTCGGCCTGCCAGCTTTTCTCCACGCGGAAATCGACGCGTTCGCGCGAGGCGAGCTGGTCGAGCAGCATGAAGCCAACGTTGTGACGCGTGTCCCGATACTCGCGGCCGGGGTTGCCGAGCCCCACGAGGAGTCGGAAGCCCGGTGCGATATCGGAAGGCATGTGTGCACGCGCCGCAAATGCTGGCTGCTACTACTTCTTGTCGGCCGGCTTGGCGGGAGCAGCACCCTTCGCAGGAGCAGCGCCCTTGGCAGCGTCGTCTTTCTTTTCCTTGATGACCTCGGGACCAGCCGTAGCTTCGGCGCCGGGAGCCGGCTCGATTTCGACGGTCGGGGCCGAGACGCGCACGACGATGAGGTCTGCATCGATGCGGGAGGAGACGCCTTCCGGGAACTTGATGTCCTTCACGTGAATAGCGTCGCCGACGTTGAGAGCGGACACGTCGAGAGTGATGATTTCGGGCAAATCCTTGGGCAAGCACTCCACTTCGAGGGCGTGCATGGAGATTTCCAGAATACCGCCGTAGTTCTTCACGCCAGCGGGCTCACCGATCGTTTCCACCGGGATCTCGGCGTGGAGCTTCTCATCGGCCTTCACGGCGTGGAAATCGACGTGCAAAACGTCGCCCCGGATCGGGTCGTGCTGCACTTCCTGCACCAGCGCGAGACGGTTGCTCTTGTTGCTGCCGTCGGCGATTTCGAGGTCGACGAGGAAGTGCTCACTCGTCGCGTGGGCGAGAATGTTGCGGATTTCGCGAGCATTCACCGTGAGGCTGATCGGCTGTTCCTTGCCGCCGTAAACGACGGCTGGGACCAGACCCTGCTGCTTGATTTTCTTGACCGCGGAGCGGCCGGTTTCTGTCCGCGTAAGCGCGGTGAGTTTTTGTTGTTTGGCCATAAAGGTTTAGACTTTTTCGGTTTCGGAGATCTTGAAGAGAGAGGAGACGGATTCGTCGACGTGGATGCGCAGGATCGCTTCGCCGAGGAGTTCCGCGATGCAGAGCGTGGTGATCGGGAAGCCATCGCCCGAACGCACCGGGACGCTATTCGTGGTGATGAGCTCGGAGATGTGGGATTTTTTCAGCCGCTCGATGGCGAGGTCCGAGAGGACGGCGTGGGAAACGCCAGCGATGATCTTGGTCGCCCCGCGCTCGTGGAGGATCTTGGCCGCACTGCAGAGGGTGCCGGCAGTCTCGGTCAAGTCGTCGACCATAATGACCTCGCGCCCTTCTACTTCGCCGATGACGTTGAGCGCCTCGATCTCCGTGGCGCTCTTGCGGCGCTTGGCGACGATGGCCAGACTGGCGCCGAGGGCCTGCGAATAGGCATCGGCCATCTTCAAACCGCCCACATCCGGCGACACGACGACAGGCCTTGTAAATTGTTTGTCGCGCAAGTAGCGAATGAGGACCGGCGCGGCGTAGAGGTGATCGACCGGAATATCGAAGAAGCCGGCGACCTGCTGGGCGTGAAGATCCATCGTCAGCACGCGGTCAACGCCTGCAGCCGTGAGGAGATTGGCGACCAGCTTGGCCGTGATCGGCACGCGGGGCTGATCCTTGCGGTCCTGCCGGGCGTAACCGAAAAAGGGAATGACCGCCGTGATCCGCGCCGCGCTCGCCCGCTTGGCGGCGTCGACCATGATCAGCAACTCCATCAGGTTTTGATTCGTCGGAGGGCAGGTCGGCTGCACGAGAAAAACATCCCGGCCGCGGATGTTTTCATTGATTTTGACGAAGGTTTCTCCGTCGGGGAAGGAGTCCACCGTGGCATCGCCCAAGGGCACCTTCACGAATGCGCAAATGCGCTGTGCGAGCTGGCGATGGGCCGAGCCGCAGAAAATTTTCATTTCGGTTTGTGAGCGGAACATGCTGGGAAAAACGGGAGGGCGACTCTAGAGCGCGCGTTTAGAAAGACAAACGGAAAGTGAGATGAATATGCGGCTTTGAAATTAAGCGCCCGTGAGAGTCTGCCAACGGGACGAGGTTTCCAAGGCCTGCCGTCCTCACTTAGGAAGCCAAGCGAAGTCGAGTCGCTACCGAGGGCGCTAGGGACGGGTGCGGCGCTCCCACGTCGCCTCCGGGCATCCCCCCTAGGAGCACCCGCGGAAAAACCGCTTCGTATCGGCACCCTTTTTTCAGAAGGAAAAGGTTGATAATACATGTCTTGCGTAGTTTTACGCTGTCAAAAAACTCTTTACATCTCTGCCCCAAGTTCTTACCAACTCCCGTTCATTGAGCCTTCCCCGGCCCAAGTCAAACCAACCAACCAGGAAAAAACCCTAAATGAATAAGATCGTATTCCCCATGATCGCCTCCGTCGCTCTGGCCTCCAGCGCGTTCGCCGGTCACGAGGTTAAGGAAACTAAAGAAGTGGCCCCTGTGGAGCCCTGCTTCAAGGACCAAGAACTCCAGCTCGACGTGTTCGCCAGCTGGCTCGACACCCGCACCCACGAAAACGTCTCCGGTCGTAAAGACGGCTTCGGTGGCGGTCTCGGCGTGAACTACTTCTTCATGCGCTACCTCGGCGTCGGCGCTGACGCAAACGTCTCCTCGGCCAGCAACGGCCTCTGGACCTTCAGCGGCAGCCTCATCGCCCGCTACCCGATTGAATCCGGCAGCCTCTGCCTCGCTCCCTACATCCTCGGCGGCGGCGGCTTCCAGACTGACGGCATCAATGCCGGCACTTGGCACGTCGGCGGCGGTCTCGAGTGGCGCGCCACCCACCACCTCGGCGTCTACGGCGAAGGCCGTTACACCTGGGCTGGTGCTCACGAAGAAGATAACGCCCGCGTCACGCTTGGCG
>JBGGMZ010000139.1:0-12662 GCA_041287745.1 Chthoniobacter sp.
GTCCGTTTCGCTTCCTCTCGTGCCAATAGATGAGCAATTTCCCGATCCTGCTTTTCCTTGGCACGGTCTTCGCGATCGCTAGCCTCGCGATCCTTTGTGGCTGCCTCGTAATTGCGTTTTGAATTGATCTCGAAATCGGTGCCAACACCCTCGAGCCGCGCTTTGTCCTGGACGAGCCGTACGCGGGCGTTCGGATCTGTCTCCCTTGCGGCCAATCCCTCGAGACGTGAACGCTCGGCTCCGAGACGGGCCTCAAAATCCGCTCGCCCCTCCGGCATCCCGTTTTTGGCGAGCTCTTGGAATTTCTCCAAGATCCGATCGTTAACTTTGCGATCATCCGCCTTGGCCACTTTCACTGCCTCCGCGTTTACAACGCGAAGCTGATTCAGCGCGTTGATTAGTTCGCCGACCTTCATGAACAGCTCGATATAAATGGCACCACGCAAAAGGCCGGCGATCGTGCTTCCGATAGTAGCCGCCACGCCCGCCACACCGCCCGCGCTCGCACCCTCAACGGCGCCGCCCAAGCCCATCTTTGCGGCGCTTCCCACCGCGCCCGTCACGACACCACCGATGGCATTCGATTCATAGGATGCGTAGGTTGTGCCGCCAGGCCGCAAGGTCCGCTGTTGATTCAACCACTCCTGTCGGCTGGGCATCGCCCCAAGTCCCAGCGAGGCCATGCCCGCTGATGCCGAGGCGGCTTCCGTCGCGCGTGCGGCCGCGTTGGCTTCATGAGCCAAGGTGTTTCGTATTACCGAGGAGGTTTCAGCGTCGATCGCGCTTTCGCTTGCTGCGATTCCTGCCGTCCACATGCCAAGCTGTTGGGCGAGCTGGGCAATCTTCAGTCCCGCGAATGCGACGGCGAGCAATCCGGCCGACGTCGCCAACCCTTCGAACATTTGAACATTCCGCACCGCCCAGTCGAGCAAGCTCATGCCGCTCTTCACGATCTCCGCTACTTCGAAGCCGAGCGCCTTGAGGTTGCCGACCGTCTCCGGCTTTTGCAGCTCGGTATTGAGCACGGCGAGCCCATCCTTCAGCGCCTCGAAGATCGGCTTGGAGATCTCCGCCTCGATGCCTTGGATCTCGTTATGCAGCCGCGCCATTTCCGCGGTGAGCGTGTGGGTGCCGGCGGTGCCCGCCTCGGTGAATCCGGAAAGCTTCTCGCTGAGATATTCATAGAGCTGGCCCTGCTCTTTCGCCTGGTTGATGTCCGCATCCTTCACGCCGAGCTCACGGCCAGCCTTGGTGCGATCGGCCATGCCCATGAGGATGTCCTGGGTGTCGCGCGTCGCCTGAAAGCCGCTGATGCCCATGCCCTGCATCGCCCGGCTCAAGAGGACAACCAGGTCGAGTTGCTTTTCGAGATCCGTCACCCCGCCATGGAAAAGCGCGCCGGCGCTCGTCTTGTAGGTCTCCATCAGTGCCTCAAAGCTCAGGCCCAGCTCATTGGCTCGATCGCGCATCTTGCCGATGAGCATGTCGCTCACTTGCAAGCCCTGGTTGAAAGTGGTGATCCCGCCTTCGCTGAATTGCTTGGCCATGCCGGCGAGCGTGAGCCGCATCGTCTCGAGCTCGGCATTGAACTTCACGCCCTCGGCGATCGCCTCGCGGAGCACGTTGGGAATCTCCGCGATCCCTTCCACGATCCGGCCGCCGAGATCGATGCCCACGCCCATCTTCAGCGTCTCCACGAACTCATGCGCCGCTTCCGTCATGCCCTCGATCTTATGCGTGGCCTCGTCGAATGCCTGAAGGTTCGATCCCTCGCCCTCGATGCGTAGCTTGATGGTGTTTGGCATGGCTAGCGGTACCGGCGCTGATACTTCTTCAGCCCGCGGTAAAAGGGTTCAGAGTGGGTAGGCTTCCAATTCCGGATTGGCATTAGAAGGTCGCGAGGAATCGAGGTGTTCGTGATCGCCGTCTTGCCGATCTGGCGCGAAGCGTTCAGGACGATCGTCCGCATGTCTTCCGGCTTGAGCGGCGGGATCTCCGGCATCCGCGGCACTTCGACCGATTCATCGATGAGGAGGATTCGCGGATAGGAGGCCGCGAGCGCGATAACCGCAATACCTAGATGGGCATGTGAGATGAGTATTGGGCGCATACGATTACCTCAGTGTCTTGTCATGGAGTGCGGCCTCAAATTCCGCCTCGCTCTTGCGCGCCTGGTAGAAGCGATCGAGGAGCAACACGGAATCCACGTGGACCATGTCCTCCGCCACGCTCACGGAGCAGCGGAGCTGGTAGGCGAGCTCGATGGTGTCGGAGTCGAAATCGCGGAGGCGACGAGCGACGCCAGGATCCCCTTTTTTTTTACCATCTGATGCAGCGCCACGGCCGACGCGGGATCCTGCCCGTGCCCTTGAGCCATGATGGCGGCGAGGATCTGCATCTCCTCATCGGGCGTGAGCGCAGCCAGCACGTCGGCGCTCGGCAGTGCGGTACCGCCCCGGAACACCGTTGGCCCTACCAAAGCCGCGAGCTGTTGCGCCCGCTGCTCGCCGATCCGGGCCGGCGTGCGTGGCTCGCCTGGCTTCGGATCCAGCGCGATCGCCCAGCGCAATTGCGCGCGCGTGTACGGCTTGACGATAAAGCTCGAGCCGTCGCTCAGCTCAAACTCCAGATCTTCCGGTCGATCGAGGATGGTCTTTTTCATTGCTTGATCAGGATGAAGCGCGTGCCGGCCATCACCTGCCCATCGGGCGTGCCGCTGTGGGTCTTGTGCTGGAGGGTGACATCCGCGTCCGCGCTGAGGGTGATCGTCGCGCCGTAGTCGAAGGGCATGGCCACTGCTACAAGTCCGCTGCTTATATCCTCTCCAGTGGCGAATGCAGTCAAGTTGCCATCGAAAGTCGGCGAGGCCCAAGTGCAGAAGCGCTGGTAATAGCCCACGCTGGTGATGCTGCCCGCACTGGCCGTTACTTTCCACGCCCAGCCCTCGGTAGGATTGGTGAAGACGCTGCCTTTGAAGATCACTTGATATGTTCCCGCCTTGACGCCAGTCAAGGTCAGCCCGGTGCAGGTCGCATACGACCCGGGGATATTCACCGCGACGGCGCAAGAGGCGCTGTAGGATGCGCCGATAGGGGCGTGGGCGTCTGCGTAGGTTTTCACCGCCTTTTGCGTGGCGATCTTGCTATCGCTGTTGGCTGCCAGCGTTCCGTCCGTGTCGCTATCCAGATAGGCGGCCGTGCCATCGATTGCGGTATAGAACCATGTGCCGCCTAACTGGCGCTTAATAAAAGTGCGCGAGGTTACGGTGCCGACGGTTCCGTTCCACGCATTGAGTTCATACAGGTGCTCGCTGGTCTCCGACGGCGTCGGAAGAGTGTCGGACACGTCGTAAGCCCGGTAGGGGCGCGCGATGTAGCTATAGCCCCCGTTGTCGTCAATGATGGCGTTTTCATCCTCTGACAAAAAATGAGGAACTCCACCCATCGTTGCGCAGCGAACTTTGCCCCAGTTAGAATTGTTGGCTACTAAATTACCGGAGATATTTCCGCCCCCATTATACATGTTTTTCACATGCACGGCAGTCGGGCTGCCTCCATCATTGAAGGAGTTACTTAGCAGGTTGATTGTATTATTGGAATTGCCGCCGCCATCGACGTAGGTCGTAGCCGCACCCTCCAGCCAGCAATGGTCGATGGTCGCTTTGCCGCCCCCGGTGATGAAGCGAAGGGAGGTATTATTCCCTCCAAAAACCCCGTGTAGCACGTGAACAATGCCGCCATTGACGTCGATGCCGGAGGTGGTGCAACCGTCGAAGGAGGTTTCCAAAAATAGGAAATCATCAACGCCCGTGGTCTGCGTGGTGCCAACGGTGCATTCGCGGAATTGGCAATAGCTGACTGAGCTGGCATCGAAGCCGTTGTCGTTCTTAAGACCGACTTCCGCGTATAAGAACCGCACCCGGCTGGCAGAGAAATAATTCCCGTACCCTGCACCGAGCTGGATCGCGCACCCCGCGAGATGGCTAGAATCACCCCCACCAACATCCATGTCCTCAAAACACACATGGTTTCCGCCCGCGATGAAGGCTGTGACTCCGTCATCGGCAACGACCCGGGTAGCGGACCGGCCAGAGCCGCGCACGCGCATTCCCATGGGCACTGTGACCGTGCTCGAAAGCTTATAGTTACCACGGGGAAAGTAGAGGCTGGCGCCGAGGTTGGCGGCAGTCACTGCATCATCGATGTGAGCTTTGCAGTCGGTTGCTCCCGTTGGGTCCGCACCAAAGGTCACCACATTCACTTCGATGTCCTGTATCTGCGCGGCCACATCGCGCGAGGTCGCGCCGGCACCGGTTGGCTTCACCTTGAGTGTGAGGGAGCCGAGATCCAGCGTCCCGCCGCTCGGCGTGCCGGCGATCTGGCCCGACCAGGTCTGGTTACCCGACCAGGTCTTATTGCCCGCGATCGTTTGCGTGCCGCTGCTCGTCGTGACGACACTGCTCGGCAGCGTGATGGTACCGGCGCTGAGATCCAGCGTCGCGCCGCTCTCGATCGTGAGCGTGGATCCATTCGGCAATTTGAGCGTCGGCTCGGTAATCCGCTTGGTCGTGTGATCGATGCCAAGTGGATCCGCGGCGCCAAAGGCGGCGAGGGCGATGGTCAGAGTGAAGAAATGACAGATGGCAGATTTCAAATGCATAAAGGGAAAAAGGGTCAGAGCTGTTGCCGCGTCTCGAGGAGCTGCCAGGCCGTGCCGTCGAAGTGGAACTCAGCCAGGTAAGTGCGGGCCGTGACCGCGTCGGGCGGGAGCGTGGCCAGCGCAGCGTTGGTATCGGCCGCATGGTGAAAGCTCACCGTGGGATGCGAGCTCACCGGCATCACGATCTTGAATCGGGCCACGTCGCCGGCGATGCGACCGGCCGTGGGCAAGACGATCTTGCGGGTGAAGTCGCTGCCGCCGCCGGTCACCGCACCGATGCCCAGGTAAGCCGCGAGTCCGAGAGGGAAAGTGATTGTCGTCGTCGAGCTCGCACCGGCGATCGCGATCTCCTGGTAACCTCGCTGGCCGCCGACGCCGAGACCGCCCGCCGTGGCGCCGTCGCCAATGAAGAGCCGCGACGTTGTTTTGTCCCAGTAGGGTTCGCCGACGCTGGGGGTTTTGGTACCGCGCATCGAGCTCACCGCGCGGCGAATTTGAATCTTTCGGGCCATTGGAAAAGTGGAAGGTTAAAGCGAAAAGGAAAAGCGGTCGGAGCGTTGTGCTAAGCGAGATCCTCCCCGCCGTCGGCGACGGCCACGACCGCGGCGTCATCGTCTTCGTCGCTCAGGCCGTCCCAGTCATCGGTGAAGCTGGCGCCGGCGTCGTCATTGCCGCCGTCCAGGTCTCCGATCGCGCCGCTGCCGTCGAGCAGCTCTGGCGCGGCAAACTCGCCGCAAGTAACCTGGAAGCCGCGTGTGCCGCTGTAGCCGAAGAGCTCCAGACTGGCGATCGCGCCCCAGCCCGCGCCGGCGGCCGTCCAGGAGTACGTCTCCCCATTCTCCTCGAGCTGGATGGTGATGTCCGCCACGCCGAGGTTGCCGCTGGCGCGGAGATGATTGTCGAGCGCCAGGGCGCGCGTGGTTTGCAGCGCGAAGAGGGTGAAGCGCACATCGATCTTTCGCTCCGTCCGATCGTAGAAGACCGGGCCGAGCGCCTCGAGGAAGTCGGCCATGTCCAGAAGCGCCTGGCCATTGACCGTCAGTTGCTCGATCACGCCGGCGCCTTCCGGATCGCCGTCGGCGATTACGATGCCCCCGCGCAAGATGGTGATGTCATCGCGCATGGAGGCAGGCGACTAGGCGGGCACGATGTCCAGGGCGAAGAGCGGGCTCTTGTAAGTGAGCGTGGCGGTACCTGTCGCCGTGGCGTTGGCGCTCAGCGTGAGCGTGGTGCCGTCGACGACTTTCGCGATCGTGGTACCGGCCGAGATGCCCGTGCCGCTGATCGCCATGCCGACGGTGAGACCGGTCGTGCTGCCGACCGTGGCAGACTTACTCGCGCTGGTTGTGCCCGTGGACTTGCTAACCGAGGTGAGCTTGCGATGTGCGGCGAGAGTGACTTCGCCGACGCGGCTGTTTTGAGCAAAGCGCAATCCGCCATCTTCGCCGGCCGCCAGCGGGATGGTGAGGCGTGGCTTGCCCGTGGCACTCCCCGCGATCGTGAGGATGTCGCCCAGGCTGCCGCGCAGTTTGCCGACGCCGTAGCCGGCGCCCTGGGTGCGGATGAGCTCCTTCCAATCCTCCTCGCTCACATTCTCCGGAGTGAACTTCACCATCGCCGTGACGTCGTCGATCATGAAGTTGTAGGTCTGATTCTTCGCCGTCTTGCGCGGCGTGAGCTTGACCGTGGGAGTGAACTTGAAACCGTTCTCATCGGTCTCGATCCCATCGAAAGGTGCACTGGGGCTGGCACCGAAGACGCCGGTGAAAATGTCGAAAAGGATGTCGAGCGGATCGAGCGCGGGCTCGGTATAGGCCGAGTCGGCGATCGTGAGAAAGGCGTCGTCGTCGCTCGGATCCGCCAGGTTGGCGATGAGGCAGGTGAACTCGACCGCGCCGAAGAAGATCTTGTCCGGCGCAAAGGTGATCTCCGGCATCTTCGTCAAGGCGGCTGCCGCGAAGGTGATCGACTTGCCCGCGGCCGTCTGGATCACGAGTGGCTTGTCGCTCGCGGGAAAGATGAATTGCCCGCGCATGCTCGGCTGGTAAGGCAGGAGCTTGGCAAAGGCCGTGGAGATCGATCCGCCAAAGGCGATCGGGATCGCGGTGACTTTGGCCATGGCGTTTTCGCTGATCGCCTTGGCGACGGTCCCCTGCAGGTTCGTTTTGACGTCGAAGTGCTGAAGGTTGAGATCGACCTTCCAGTCGTCGTGAAGCTGGAAAGTGACGCCATCGAAAACGAGATAGGCGGGTCCGCCAGTGAAGAGTGCTCTGTCCATGTTGAGTGAGTTGAGAAGTGAGAGGGTTGAGCGTGGAGAGCCGCTTAGTTGGCAGGCGCGGGCTCTGGGGTGGGTTCGGTTGCGGGCGCCGGCGCCGGCTCTGCGGCGGGCGTGGGCTCCGGAGCGGGAGCAGGCTTGCTGCCTTTCTTCGCCTTCGCCGGCTTGGGATCTTCCGCGGGCGCTTCCTCGATCGTGGCGTCGAGCTCGGCAGCCGCCGCGTCGACGAAGACCGACCAACCAGGCAAAGGCTTGCGTTGATCGCGTGGGAGCGCGGCATTCTGCTCGCGCAAGAGATTGTGCGAAGCGGCCATCATCTCATGAGCGCGAGCGGTGAGAGCGGCTTCGTATTGTTCGGCGGTGAGTTCGAGCTTGGGCATAGGATCGAGATTAAGTCGCCGGCGTCAGGGCCAGCTTGGTGTGAAAGAGAAGTTCCCAGGCGTGGATCTCCATGTCCTGGTTGGAGGCATCGTCCTTGATCCGGAAGGGCACTTCCTTCATGCCGTCCGGCGTGAGCGTGAGCATGTAGGCGCCGTCGATCGCCGGCTTCCACCATTGCAGCGCGGCATAGGCGCGCTCAGCCAAGAATGTGGCATCCTTGCCCGTCTGGTTGTTCACCGGATCCTCGCGGATCAGCACATAGACGCTGAGCGGATCAAGGATGGGCCGCTGGCTCTGGCGCGGACTGCCGTTACCCTGCGGGATGCAGACGAGCGAATAGATCCCGACCGAAGCCAGCGCTTGGGCTACTTGGTTCGCCAGGTCTCCCGGGGCGTTGCCCAGGACTTCCGTGTCGGCAAAATCCTCGAGGCCAGCCAGGCGCTCGACGATCGCATTGCGCAGGCCGTTGATTTCAGAAGCCATAAGCAAAGAGTCCGCGGGATCCGGACCGATCAAAAAAAGGAGAAAGAAAATGGACCACATTCTAAAATCCGCCGTGCTGTTGGCGTTGATCCTTGCGCCGGCGGCCGCTGAAGCTGGGGCTCGGATTGCTCGCCTGGATCGGCGCCGCAGTCTCCGGCGGGGCGATGGTGATCTTGCCGTTGGCTAGCATGACCAGGTCTTTCTCGGCCTGCTCGTTGGCATCCGTGCGCGGCTTGGTCACCAGCCGTGCGGTTGGGATCTGCGAGAGGAAACGGAAAGCGGCGATCGCGCCGCACTGATCGGCCATCTCGCTAGGGATAGTCCCGGCCTCGCCGCGCGTGCCTGGCACGAAGCTTTGCACCCGGGCCGCGGCCCGGCCAGCGATGTCATCGAGCGTGACGTGACCGACCGCCGTGTCGATCTTGGCGATCTCCGCTTCGGTGACAGGCACCATCGCGCTCGTGAATGTGATCCAAGCCATGAGAAAGAGAGCGAAAAGAAACTGCCCCGCGCCGGCCGATCTATGTCCGATAGTGACCAGGCGCGGGACAGAATCCATGACGACGATTTAGGCGATGTCGCCGGTGGCCACGTCGATGCGGGCGACGCACTGCGAACCGGTGAGCTCGATGTCTTCGCTCCAGGCGATGTAATTCACTTCCGCAAAGGGCGGCTTTTCCACAGTGCCGACGCCTTGCACCTGGCCGAGGTTGGTCGTGAAGGTTTTTGCCGCGCTCGGATCGAATGGGCTGGGGTTGCGCTGGCTGATGAGCGCGTAAACCTTCGCTCCGCCGATAATCGTCTTACTGGCCGTCTTGCCCGTCTTCTCGAGAGCGATTGGCATCATCGCCACGTGGATCGTCACCGGAATCAGGAGCAGCTTGGCCAGCGTATCGGCGTTCACGTTGATGAGGCCGGAACCCGGGAAACGAGCGAGCACCTTGGGATGCTTGCTGAGTTGCTGCAGGGCGTTAAGGCCGATCACGAGCTCGATACGACTGATGCCGGTCTGCGTGGCGATCTTGATGACGATCGTATTGAGCTCGTCGATTGGATCCTTATTGGCGTTCGTCCAGGTGCCGAGGCCGGACTCTGCGCTAGTCCCGTTGGCGTAGACTGTGAATACACGCTGTTCGCGAGAGAGAGCATTGCGAGAGACCAGCGTCCGCACCTTCGATTCACGCAGCATCGTCAGGCCCGCATCGCCCACGCGCTCCTTTTCGAAGGAATCGGTACCGATGCCGAGCGAGTGAGGCACACAATTAAAGCTCGGCGAAGATGTTGGGAAATCGATCATCTTCATGTCACCGCCAATGGCGCGGCGAGTGTCGATGAGACGGAAGGACTCATCGTCATCGAACTTGATGTACTGGCCGGAGGCGGCGGGGCAGACGCACTGCGGCGCCATAACGTCTGCGAGCGAAGAGCTGTAGTCCGGAGCAATGCCGTGGGCAAAGCTCGTGAGTTGAACGTCAAATGCGATACCTTTCATGAGGAGCGATTAGGAGTGGGTTGGATTTTGGGTGAGTGGTGAAAATCAGACTGCAGTGTTGACGGCGGCCAAGTCGGCCTTGACGAGCGCGAGCTCGGCGGCGAGAGAGGCGATCGCGTTGCGGATCGCGGTATTGATCGCCGCTTGGGCGGCGAGATCGGCCGGAGTGCCGGTGGCGATCACAGCGAGCGTAGTGCTCGCGACGCCGCCGGAGTTATCGGTCAGCGCGGTTTGCGTCTGAGCCGCGATCTTGCGCGGAGCGAGGAGGATGCACTCAATCTCCTCGTCGGCCGCGCCAGTCTCGAGCGGGAGGGCGACAAATACGCGGGCACCAGCC
Source organism: Chthoniobacter sp. (assembly GCA_041287745.1). GTDB lineage: Bacteria > Verrucomicrobiota > Verrucomicrobiia > Chthoniobacterales > Chthoniobacteraceae > Chthoniobacter. The sequence continues at coordinate 9,628 of JBGGMZ010000139.1, forward strand.
CCATCATCGCTCTCCGCAGTGGAATCGGCGCGCAGAGTGAGGAGCTTGCGCAAGTCAGTGACGGCGGCGCCGAGCTTCACCCGGACAGTGCCGTTGTTGCCTCCGAGCGGAATGGCCGAGATCTCGAGGCCGTCGACGGTGACGGCGCCGATGATGCCGTGCGGGATGTCGGTGACCGCCGTGCAAAGGACGGCTTTGTTGCTGCCATCGAGCTTGTAGAAGTAATTCTCGTAACCGCCCAGCGAGGTGGCGGCGGCGATGGCGATGATGGCAGTGGAACGAGCAAACAGAGTGGACATTGAGTGTGTGGTTGGTTGGTTGAGTGAGAGTTAGGAAAAGAGTTCGGGTTGACGGCGGCGGGCCTCTTCACGCGCCGAGGTGTAGTCCTTGAATTTGCCTTCCTTCTGGACAGTCTTGATGAGCGTTTCGACCGCCGTCGCCTTTTGCTCGGCAGTCATTCCCGCATTGGCCGCATTCGCTGGATCATGCACGGCCGCCGGCGGCGTGCCCTTGGCGCCCTCGGCCTTCGCTTCCGTGGCGTCCCGCTTCATTCCGTCGAGAATGGTCACTGCCGAGCCACGATCGGCGAGAAGGAGCGAGCGCATCGTCGCCTTGGCTTTGTCGCCCGCTTCGCCGGGAGGAAACAGCGCCGTGTATTGCTCGAGGATCCCGTCCGCCTCGGCTTGGGCTTTCGCCTGGTAGATCTGCGAGAGCTCTTCCTGCTTGGAATTGAGATCGGCGTAGGTTGAGTCGTACTTCGCCTGTAGTTCGGCGAGCGTGCTCTGCGCGCTGCCCACTGCCGTTTGCGCTTCGGTCGCCGCGCCATTGAGCGCGTCGATCTTGGCCAGGATCGCGGCCACGTCCGCCGTGGCGGGATCGACGCCGAGCTTGTCCAGGAGCGCCGCGATGTCGGCAGGCGTGAGGGTCACACCACTGGAAACAGCGGCATCAGGGTTCGGGTTATCAGCTACGTCGGACATGTGCCCGCGAAGCTAGGAGGCATCCCAGTTTCGAGCTACGCGCCGTCCCCGCTATCTAACACCATTCGACGGAAATTAATCCCGCGCCGTCCCCGCCTCCAACCGTGGCGCCGATCAAATCAGGCTGGCCCGCAATTGCAAGCCCACTCACATTTTCCCGTATGCCGAATTACTGGATCTCCTCGCTCTTCGAAGAGCCGCTCCTCGGCGGCGATGCCAGCCGGCTGCTCGTCGAAACGCCCACCGAGGCGATGCCCTCTTTCGGCCCGGTCATCATCTGCGCGCTCGAGCTGGATCTCGTCGACCAGGAACTTCCCAAGGGTCTGACTCAACGGGTCAAACGTGCCTGGTCAGACAATGCGCATCTGGAACATGTCAGCCGCGCGCCCGACTTCGTGACTCGCGGCGTGAAGTTCTGGATCATCGCTCGCGGGACTTCGCCTGCTTCCTGATCGATCGACGCAAGCGCTCTTCATCGGACATCGGCCGCATGCCGAGCACGTCCTTGAGTCCGGAGCCGATCGCTCCCCAGCCGACGACGGCGAGAAAAAGAATGCCGACGGCCGTGCCGAAGATCGTGAGGGAGTCCATGGTTAGCGGTTCGCCTGGTCGACCTGGCGCGCCAGGTGTTTTTCCGCAGTGTCGAGCACGGCCGCCTCGAGCTGCGCGTCCGGCGGCAGCGCGTTGGGATCCGCCGATTGCGTCACGCTCTTGACCAGGGCGTAGATCGGTACGACTTCCCCGCCGATGATCGCATCGAGCACATTGTGCCCCTTGGGCCGGAAAAGGCGGTATCCGGTTTCTTCCTCGAAGACACTCGCCCGCCGGCCGTGGGCCAGCGGCGAGATCGGCACGGTGAGCGCGTCGACATTCTTGGCCGTGATCGTGCCGCCGAAGACTTTCTGGGCGAAGCGCGGATCGAGGATCTCGACCGTCACGCCGTTCGGAACGGAAACGGGATTCTGCACGCTCCCGCGCACGTCGGCCCAGAAGTGCGTGGAGTTGGGATGCTTCGGCGAGTCCTCGGCATCGCGCCCGGTGAACCAGGTGCGCAGCTCATTGACCAGGCGTCGCCCGCAATCCTTATAAAGCGCGACGGGATTCTTGACCTCCTCGGCGATCTCCGCGAGCCGCGGCCGGGCCAGATCCGTGACGATGAGCTTGGCGGAGATCATTTCTAGCGTGGGTAAATGGTGTAGACGACGGATTCGCCGGTATACAGTGCGATCTCGCGCGCACGTTGGGCAGCCCACTCCTCCGCCGTCTCCGCATGAGCAAAGAATCCGGCGAAAAGGCGCGAGGGATCGTCCTCCGCGTGGATCCTCACCGAGACATCGCCTTCCATCATCGAACGGCAGCCGTAGCCGAGCAGCTCGCCATTCTCCGCCGGGGAAACGCGTTCGATTGCCGCCCAGGTGTCTTCCCCGTTGGGACGATAAAACTTCGGATCCCTTTCCAAAATGGGGTCGATCGCTTCCGGTCGATAAATGAACAAGTGATCCTTGGCTGCCCGGACCTCCACATCCTCCGGGAGCTTTCCCGCGAGCGCCCGGACGATTTCCTCGCTATAGCTTCCCCACGGATCGAAATAGAGAGGCTTGCTGCCTAGGCAGCCCGCCGCAAACTGCGCTTGGACACCGCGCGCAAGATCGTTATCGGCGTCCCAGCCTTCGACAATTTCTCCGAAGACGCCTTTTGCAATTTCGCCAAGTCTGCGGAGCTCAGTTGCTTCTCGCTCCACTGCCCCGTCTTGGGATTGAAGACTTTGGAGATCGTTTTCATCGGAAGTAATACGAGAATTACCCGTCTTGACGGTATCGTCAAGCGGAGGTTCCGGGGGCGGCAGGCCAGGCATGGCGCCAGTATTCCCCTGCCAGATGGCGGTGTCTCCTTCGATCTTCACCTGATCGCCGAAGATCTTCTTTAGAGCCCCGCGCATCTGATCGTCGAGCCCTTGCACGCTCGCCGCCAGGCTGTCGTCAAACTCCTGGGCGTTGGGCGTGATCTTCTCGCCCGGGCTGAGCAATCCCCACTTCTCCGCGTCCTCGCGATCGC
>JBGGMZ010000140.1:0-3597 GCA_041287745.1 Chthoniobacter sp.
AAAGTAACTTCCGGATAAACGATGCAAATTAGGAACGCAGGAAAGCAGGAAAGATTCGTCTTCTGTTCCTGCTTTCTTGCTTTCCTGATTCAAACACTCCACGCGCCGGGATTCGGAAACTTCTTTTGGCAGACGCTCTAATAAGACTGCCTCCTATCCTTCGCGTCCTTGATAACCGAGCCTCTTTCATTCACGGGAACGTTGACACTGCAGGATGCAATCGACATCGATCGTTATTATTTTCGATGCGTGCTTCGCATCTGGATTCGTGTCCTGCTGGGCGTGTTTTCTCTCTTCATCGCCACGCTTGTGATCTTTCTCGGAATGAAGATGGGCTTCGGCGCCGGCTCTTTTCTCATCCTCGCGCTTTGTGCTTACTTCCCCTTCGGCTGGCTTCTGCATCGTCGATGGGCCGTCTCATGGCGGTATCGCCACCATCGCGACCAATTCATTGAGCATACGGTCATCATCACCAACGACGACGTCATGGTGTCGAGTATTCACACGGACCTTCGAGTCAATTGGGACCGCCTCGCCTTCGTTGTTTCCACACCGCACGGCCTGCTCTTTTTCATCCGCCCGCGGGCCGGCTGGTTCTGGCTGCCCCAGCGACTTTTCGAAGACAATCAGTACAAAGACGCGATCCTCGAACTCTCGACAGAACACAAAATTCCCATTCGTCACATGAGCTGAAGGCTGGAGGTAGTGGGCTTTTCTGGTGGTGTGGTTTGCTCCGAAATGTCTTTCGGCTTGCGCCCGGAAGTCTCAGGTGGAACGGTTTCACGCATGACGATGGAGGCATGTAGTTTGACTAACGGTGCTTGCAGGGAAGCGACACCACCAATCCACCCCGCCTGCCAACACTTCCGAAATGAAGCCCTAAAATTCAGGGATTCAACGTGAAGCCTACTACCCGTTAGGCGATTTCTTCATCACCACCCAAACACCATGACAAAACGAATCCAGCATATCGCACCCCTCCAACTTGGAATTGTTCTCGCCACTCTTTACGGAGCGCTTTCTCTCATTTTCGTTCCCTTCATTCTCTTCTTTTCTTTTTTTTTCTCTAAATCGCAGGGTGGTGCCGGATTTTTCCCGGTTGGCATCGTCTTCATTATTCTCATTCCTTTTCTATATGCCGCTGCCGGCTTTATTGGCGGAGTTATCGCCGGTGCCATTTATAACCTCCTTGCCCAATGGAGCGGCGGCATCGAATTCACGCTCGTCGATGTTCCTCAACGCCAAATCACGTAACCAAGCGCTGCGGCGAACTGCTCCGGGCCGTCATGCCTGCTGCTCCCAGCGGGGTCGTTAGGCGTCCCTCCCTTTTTCTATGCCTGATGCTATTCCATTCGAGATCGGCGGTCATCCTCTGAGGTGCGCCCACTGCAACAACGACACCTTCCATGTCCGGCGCTCACTCCTCAGCACCCGGGGATTGACGTTTCTCGAGCTCGACTGGCTCAACGACAGCGCCCAAAATTATATCTGCGACCGCTGTGGTCATATCATGTGGTTCTACGACCTGCAGGCCCATGGAGAACTTTCTCCAGCGGAGCCCACCAATTGTCTTTCATGTCATGCGGTTATTGCGGCGTCATCATCCACCTGCCCGGCTTGTGGCTGGAGCTACAAACCCACGTCAGGACTTTCTGTCTCTCCATGAACGGGTGGCTTCTCCATTCCGCCGCTACGCCAACCAAGCGCTTCAGCGAACTGCTCCGGGTTGTCATGCCTGCTGCTCCCCGCAGAGCCCGCCACGCAGCGAGTCATGGCTCGCCCATGTGCCGGCCGCCCCTTGTCCCATACACCGCCGCCTCGGCCATCCCTCCGCAGTCGCTAAGCTTGGGGGCGTCGGGCATCGCTGCGCGCTGTGCTTCACTTTGATTCCCGTTCCACAGTATATCAGCTACCAATAATTAAAACACGATGAGCCAATACATTGATGGATTCGTTCTCTCCATTCCAAGGGACAAACTCGCCGCCTATAAGAAGCTGGCCTCCAAAGCAGGCAAAATCTGGCGCGAACACGGCGCGCTCGAATACCGAGAGTCCGTCGCTGACGACGTGGAGGCGCAGGGCATGGTCGCTTTTCCGAAGCTCGCTAAATCGAAGCCGGGCGAGGTAGTCATCTTCGCCTACGCTGTGTTCGAGTCGCGCAAGCAACGCGATGCTGTAAACAAGAAAATCATGAGCGACCCCCGCATCGAGGCGATCTGCAGCGCGACGGGCGGCATCTTCGATTACAAACGAATGGCTTACGGCGGATTCAAGAGCCTCGTCCACGCGTGAGGCGCACGGAAGACCAATGACTGTAATGCCTAATGCCGCAAAGCTCCGCAGTCGCTAAACTTGGGGTGCGCGGGTTGCTCTCGCGTCATCGCCTACTCAAACATGAACAAACCCCTGCTCCTGTTATTCGCCTTTTCTGTAACACTATCCGCACAGGAACCCCTGCCCCTGCCCCTGCCCCAGCCGCGGGTCGTGCAGGAGGCGCACGGCTACAATTCGTGGCCGATGATCCAAGCCCTCGGCGAAAAGCTGGTCTGCGTTTATAGCCGGGGCTCCGGGCACACGATCACGGAGGACGCCCGCGCTGTTTACGCGCGCACCTCCACAGACGGCGGAAAAACGTGGACGCCCGAAACGGTGGTCGCGAACACGCCGGGCTATGGCGAGGTCGAAGTGGGGAAGGGACTGGATTCCACGGGAGCGATGCTCCTCTGGGTGCGTCGCATCGGGAAGGACTGGAACCACGATCTCTATCGCACCACGGATGGAGTGACCTTCACGCTCGTGGCGACGCCCAAACTCGCGGTGAGGCCGATGCAGATCACCGATGTCTTTGCGGTGCCCAAGGTCGGCCTCATGGCCCTGTGGTTCGCCGGAGACTATGGAGAGAAACCCACGAACGCCTGGGGCACGCTGACCAGCAACGACAATGGCGCGACCTGGACCCAGACGCCCATCGAATCCGGGCTGCCCAAAGCGCAGTGGCCCACCGAACCCTCTGCGGTCTACCTCGGCGATGGCCGGATTCTCGCCATCGGGCGGACCGAAGTGGGACCCGCTCAATTCCAGATGACCTCCTCGGACTACGGCGCGACATGGACACGCGCGCAAACCAACGTCGGCGATGTCACCATCTCCACGCCAAGCCTGATCTTCGACGCCAAAACCGGTCTGCTCAGCAACTACTACTACCAGCGCGGCGCCGGTGTGCTGCGGCGTCGAGTCGTCGATCCCGAGCGCGTGTTCAGTCATCCGCTGGATTGGCCGATTTCCGAGCCAGTCGCCGTGGGGAGCAAAATCCCCGTGGATGCGGGCAACGCAAACGCTACCACGATCGGCGACACCCACTACGTCTCTTTCTATTCCGGCAAGGCTCCGGACACGGGTATCCTGGTCTCCGTGCTCCCTGCCCCGACTCCTGCGGATTCGCTTCAGCGCCCCGCGCACGTCGACGGACCGCAAAAATAAAGGAACAGGTCATTGATAGACGACCTGCGCCTGGAAGGGGCATGGCCTTGGAGCGGTTTAAATTAAACTATGGTCGCGCACCAATCGCTGTAGCCGCCCCGCCGAGGAGGCGGAGGG
>JBGGMZ010000141.1:0-8976 GCA_041287745.1 Chthoniobacter sp.
TTCGCCTCGGAGGTGACCCGCGTCGCCCGTGAGGTCGGCACCGAGGGCAAGCTCGGCGGCCAGGCTCTAGTCTCCGGCGTCGCCGGCACGTGGAAGGATCTCACGGACTCGGTGAACTCGATGGCGACGAATCTCACCGCCCAGGTCCGGAACATTGCGGAAGTCACGACCGCCGTGGCGCGCGGCGACCTTTCTCGCAAGATTACGGTCGATGTTCGCGGAGAAATCCTCGAGCTGAAGAATACGATCAATACCATGGTCGACCAGCTTAATGCCTTCGCCTCCGAAGTGAGCCGCGTGGCCCGCGAAGTCGGCACCGAGGGCAAGCTCGGCGGCCAGGCGCAAGTCTCGGGCGTGGCCGGCACATGGAAGGATCTCACGGACAACGTGAACTCCATGGCTTCGAATCTCACCGGCCAGGTGCGCAACATCGCGGAAGTCACCATCGCCGTGGCCAATGGCGACCTTTCGCGCAAAATCACGGTTGACGTGCGGGGCGAGATTTTGCAGCTCAAGGAAACGATCAATACCATGGTCGAGCAGCTGCGTTCCTTCGCTTCGGAAGTGACGCGGGTGGCCCGCGAAGTCGGTACCGAAGGCCGTCTCGGCGTGCAAGCGGTGGTGCCCGGCGTCGGCGGCACGTGGAAGGATCTCACCGACTCGGTGAACGCCATGGGCTCGAACCTCACCGCCCAGGTTCGCAACATCGCGGAAGTCACCACCGCTGTCGCCCGCGGCGATCTCTCCCGCAAGATCACCGTCGACGTGAAAGGTGAAATCCTCGAGCTGAAGAACACGATCAACACCATGGTCGATCAGCTCAACGCCTTCTCCTCAGAAGTAACCCGCGTGGCTCGCGAAGTCGGCACCGAAGGCAAGCTGGGCGGCCAGGCTCAGGTGCCCGGCGTGGCCGGCACTTGGAAGGATCTCACCGACTCCGTCAACGTCATGGCCGCCAATCTCACCGACCAGGTGCGCGGCATCGTGAAAGTCGTGACCGCCGTGGCGGACGGCAACCTGCGCCAGCGCCTTACCGTGCAGGCGAAAGGCGAGGTGGCCGCGCTCGCGGAAACGATCAACAACATGACCGACACGCTCGCCATCTTCGCCGACCAGGTGACGAACGTGGCCCGCGAAGTCGGCGTGGAAGGCCGCCTCGGCGGCCAGGCCAATGTGCCCGGCGCCGCCGGCACGTGGAAGGATCTCACCGGCAACGTCAATCTCCTCGCGGCCAATCTCACAACCCAGGTGCGCGCCATCGCAGAGGTGGCCACGGCGGTAACCAAGGGCGACCTTACCCGGTCCATCCAGGTGGAGACCCGCGGTGAAGTCGCGGAGCTCAAGGACAACATCAATACGATGATCGACAACCTGCGCGTGACCACCGAGCGCAACCAGGAGCAGGACTGGCTGAAGACGAACCTCGCCAAGTTCACCCGCATGCTCCAGGGCCAGCGCGATCTCTTCACCGTCGGCCAGATGCTCCTATCCGAGCTCGCGCCGCTGGTCTCCGCCCAACAGGGCACGGTCTACCAGATGGCTGCGGGCGAGAGCGGCGATTCCTTCCTCCGCCTGCTCGCCGCGTATGCCACCCGTCCCGACCAGGCCGAGCGCCTTGGGGTGGGCGATGGCCTCGTGGGCCAGTGTGCGCGGGAGAAGCAGCGCATCCTGCTCACGCATGTCCCCTCCTCCTACACTCCGGTCCACTCCAGCCTCGGCGGAGCGCTGCCCGCGAGCATCGTAGTCCTGCCCGTACTCTTCGAAGGTGAAACGAAAGCGGTGATCGAGCTTGCCTCGCTCCATGCCTTCACGGACGCGCACTTGAACTTCCTCGAGCAGCTGACCCAGTCGATCGGCGTGGTGCTCAATACCATCGAGGCCACGATGCGCACCGAGGGCCTGCTGCAACAGAGTCAGCAGCTCACCGTGGAATTGCAATCCGGCCAAAAGGAACTGCAGCAGACCAACGAAGAGCTGGAGCAAAAAGCCCGGCAACTCGCGGATCAAAACGCCGAGGTCGAGCGCAAGAATAAGGAAATCGAGCAGGCCCGCAGCGCGCTGGAAGAAAAGGCCGCCGAGCTCGCCCTGACCTCGAAATACAAGTCTGAGTTCCTCGCCAATATGTCGCACGAGCTGCGCACGCCGCTGAACTCCATCCTCATTCTCGGCCAGCAGCTGGCCGAAAATGGCGGCGGCAACTTGAGCGACCGTCAGGTCGATTTCGCTCGAAATATTCACTCCGCCGGCGCCGATCTGCTCAACCTCATTAACGACATTCTCGATCTATCGAAGATCGAGTCCGGCACCGTGGCGGTCGAAGCGGAAGATCTCACCTTCGCCTCCTTGCGCGAGTCCGTGGAGCGCAACTTCCGCCACATCGCGGATAACAAGAACCTGCCCTTCGTCGTCGAGTTCGACCCTCATCTGCCTCGGCATTACAGCACGGACTCGAAACGCCTCCAACAGATCATCAAGAACCTGCTCTCCAATGCCTTCAAATTCACCTCCCAAGGTCAGGTCAGCATGAAAGTGCAGCCGGCACCTTCGGGCTGGACGGTGGATCACCCCGTGCTGAAGCGTGCCCCCAGTGTCATGTCGCTCGCGATCACCGATACCGGCATCGGCATTGCGGCGGAAAAGCAGCGGTTGATCTTCGAAGCCTTCCAGCAGGCGGACGCCGGCACCTCGCGCAAATACGGTGGCACCGGTCTCGGTCTGGCCATTTCCCGTGAACTGGCGACTCTGCTCGGCGGCGAGATCCGCCTGCACAGCGTCCCCGGCGAAGGCAGCACCTTCACCCTCTACCTCCCGGTTAACTATATCGGGCCGGCGGCGGCGACCATCCGGGTGGCGAGCGCCGCCACCTCCTGGGCCGCGCCGACGACCGCCTCGATCCCCGTACTCCCGGTCATGCGGGAAGAAGAAATCATCGACGATCGCGAAACCGTGCAGCCGGGGGACACCGCGCTGCTCATCGTCGAGGACGACCCGCACTATGCGCGGATCCTGCTCGGTCTGGCCCGGGACAAGGGCTTCAAGGGCCTGGTCGCCATGCGCGGCCAGCAAGCCCTCGCCCTGGCGCGACAATATCAGCCCACGGCAATCACCCTCGACATCTTCCTGCCCGACATGCTCGGGTGGACGGTGCTGAACAACCTGAAGCTGGATCCCACGACGCGGCACATTCCCGTGCAGATCATTTCGCTCGATGAAGAGCGTCAGCACGGCCTCTCGCACGGCGCCTTCTCCTATATGGTGAAGCCCGCCACCACCGAGGATCTCAACGTCGCATTCGACCGCATCAAGACCTTCTCCGCGCCCCGCAAGAAGCGCCTGCTCGTAGTCGAGGATAACGACACAGAGCGCGAGAGCATCGTCGCGCTGCTGGATCACGATGACATCGAGATCACGACGGTAGCCACGGGCAGCGAGGCCATGGAAGCCCTGCTGGACAAGCCGTTCGACTGCGGTGTGCTCGACCTCCGGCTGCCGGATATGACCGGCTTCGAGCTGCTCGATCGCATCCACGCCGAGTCGAACCTGCGCGATGTGCCGATCGTCGTCTTCACCGGTAAGGAGCTTTCCCGTGAGGAGGAAACTCATCTCAAGACCATGGCCAAGAGCATTGTGCTCAAGGACGTGCAGTCTCCTGAGCGATTACTCGATGAAACGGCACTCTTCCTGCATCGGGTAATCAATGACCTTCCCGAACCCAAACGCAAGATGCTCGAGCAATTGCACCGGTCTAATGAAGCCCTGCGAGGACAGAAGGTGCTCATCGTCGACGATGACGCCCGCAACATCTTCGCGCTCTCTATCGTATTGGAAAATCAGGAGATGGAGATCATCAGTGCGACCAATGGGCGCCATGCCATCGAATTGATCGAAAACACCCCGGACCTCTCCATGGTACTCATGGACATCATGATGCCTGAGATGGACGGCTACGAGACCATGCGCCGCATTCGCAACATCCCGAAATTCCGCTCGCTGCCCATCCTGGCCCTCACAGCCAAGGCCATGAAGGGCGACCGAGAGAAGTGCCTGGAGGCCGGCGCGAGCGATTACATCGCCAAACCCGTCAACACCGAACAACTGCTCTCGCTCCTGCGCGTCTGGCTGCATCGTTAGTCTCCGCTCGCATGGAAAAGCTAGTTTCCATCCTCCTAGTCGACGACGATCCGAAGAACTTGATGGTCCTGGAGACCATCTTGAACTCGCCGGATTATCGGCTGGTGAAGGCCTCCACGGCCGATCAAGCGCTGCTGGCGCTGATGCGGGAGGAATTTGCCGCAATCGTGCTCGACGTGCAGATGCCCGACATGAGCGGCCTGGAGCTGGCGCGCATGATCAAGCAGCGGAAAAAGACGCAGCACGTTCCCATCCTCTTCCTCACCGCCTACTATCAGGAAGATGAGCACGTGGTGCTGGGCTACGACGCGGGTGCGGTGGATTACATCACCAAGCCGGTCAACCCCGCGGTGCTGCGCTCGAAAATCGGCGTCTTCATCGATCTCTTCCGCAAGACCACCGCGCTGGCGGAGGTGAACCGCGCCATGGAAGCGGAGATGATCGAGCGGCAAAAGGCCGAGGAACGTTTCCGCATGGTGGTGGAGACCGCGCCGAATGCCATGGTGATGATTGCCGCGGACGGCCAGATCCTGCTGGTGAATTCGCGGACGGAATCGCTCTTCGGCTATGATCGCGACGAATTGATCTGCCAGCCCATCAGCGTGCTCATCGCCGAGGATGCACTGCACGATTTCAATCCAGCGCACGTGCCACGGGAGCTGGTCGGCAAACGCAAGAATGGCACCATGGTTCCCATCGAGATCGGGCTCAGCCAATTCCAATCCGCGGACGGCACATTCAAGCTGGCCTCGTTCATCGACATCACCGAACGCAAGCGGGCGGAGGCAGCGCTGCGCGCGGCGAATGCGGAGCTCGAGGCCAAGAATGCCGAGCTGCGCCGCCAGGCGGAGGATCGCGTGCGCCGCATGCGCGCTGAGGCGGCCAAGGCGGAGGCCGATGCCGCCCGCGAGCGCTCGGCCTTCCTCGCCGAGGCGAGCACGGTGCTCGCTTCATCCTTCGATTACGCCGAGATGTTCAATGGGCTGGCCGGGTTGCTCATTCCCAATTTTGCCGACTGCTGCATCGTCGATCTCGTGCAGGAAGACGGATCGCTGCAGCCCATCGTGGTGGTGCACAAGGACAAGGAGCTCCAGCACCGCATCAGTGAATTCCGGCGGGCCTTTCCGGCGCGAATGGATGACGGACGCGGCGTGGCCTCCGCGCTAAAGCATGGCATTCCGGTGCTGTGCAAGCAATTCGGTGAGAAACAGATTGCCGCCTTTGCGCGCAGCGCGGAGGAGGAGGAAGCCGTGCGGCATCTGGAGATCCAGTCCTACATGGTGGTGGCGATGAAGGCGCGCGGCCGCACTCTCGGCGGGCTGTGCTTCATGAGCATGACCGAGCGCCGCTATAACGACGCCGATTTTACGCTGGCCATGGAACTGGCCGAACGCGCCGGTCTCGCGCTGGACAACAGCCGCCTCTATGCGGAATCCGGCCAGGCTCGTGAAGCGGCCGAAGCGGCGAATGCGGCGAAGGACCGCTTCCTGGCGATGCTTTCCCACGAGCTGCGGACGCCGCTCTCCCCGGTCCTGCATGCCACCACGCTGCTGGAAGATCACGACTTTCCCGAATCCATGCGGGGCACCTTGGAAACGATCCGGCGCAACGTGCAGCTCGAGGCCCGGCTGATCGATGACCTGCTCGACCTCGCCCGCATCCGCAATGGCAAGCTGCAGCTCCAGCCCGAGGCGGTCGACGCGCAGGACCTGCTGCAGCGCGCGGTGGACATCTGCCAGCCGGAGATCCAAACGCGCAATCTCCAGCTCACGCTCGACCTGCGCGCGCAGCGTCCCGTGCTGGAGGCCGACCCGGCGCGTATTCAGCAGATTTTCTGGAACCTCATCAGCAACGCGGTGAAATACACTCCGCCGGGTGGATCGGTCACGCTGCGCACGGAGGCCGATGAAAAACAGGGCACCTTCCGGATCGAGGTCACGGACTCGGGCATCGGTATTGAGCCGGCCCGGTTGGAAAAGATTTTCGACGCCTTCGAGCAGGCAAATAGCGGGCGCTCGGGCGGGCTTGGCCTGGGTCTGGCCATCTGCCGCGCGCTGGCCACACTCCATGGAGGAAGCATCGAAGGGCGCAGCGATGGCGTGGGGAAGGGCTCATCTTTTATCGTCACGCTGCCGCTCGCGCGCCATCCGCAGCCAAGTCATGCCGCCGCACCCTCGACTCCACCGCAACCGGCGGTGCAAGGACTGCGCGTGCTGCTCGTGGAAGATCACGTGGACACCGCCGCGACGCTCAAGCGACTGCTCGATAAATCCGGTTACGTTGTCCAGACGGCTGGCGATGTGGCCGCCGCGCTGCATACCATGGAAGAGACGGAGTTCGATCTGCTCGTGAGCGATATCGGCCTGCCGGATGGAAGCGGGCTGCAGCTCATGCCGAAGTTTTTGGAGGCCGCGGGAAACCGCCCCATCGCCGGCATTGCCCTCAGTGGCTTTGGCATGCCCGAAGATCTGGAGCGGAGTTACTCAGCAGGGTTCCACGAGCACCTCATCAAGCCCGTCGACTTCTCGCTGCTGCGCAAGGCGCTGACCCGCGTATCGGCGAAAATCCCGACGCCGCCCACCGTGGCAGGGGTGACTTAAGCACCACGCGAGCGCCTTCGATTTTGCTCATTGTTTAAAGGAAGTTTGCTAGGATTCGGTTCCTATGAACTTCTTCCCCAAGTCGGGTTGGTGCTGGGTCCTGCTGGTCCTCTTGCTGGTGAATCCAAGCTGGGGTGGAGACCTGAACAAAAATTACTTTGGTGCGACCAAGGTAGGAGCATGGTCGGAATACACTCTCACTTCGCCGGATGGCTCCAAGTCTGTGTTCAGCTATCAGCGGAACGCGGATGACGATGGACACCCTGTGCTGGAGGTGGGAGTGAAAATTCTCGCCGGCCCAGGCAAGGATTCCAAAAGCAAGACGGGCTACGTCCTGCCGCGCGGTTTCAATTTTGAACGGGATGGGCTGAACTACGGACGCTTTGCCGAGAGGATGACGATGAAGTATGGCGACACGGAAATGACGGTGGATGCCAAGACGGTCGAGGCGATCCGCCAAGGTACGAAGGATTTTAAAGGCGCACTGACTTTCGAGGCTTCCGAGAAGATCGATGGCCACGCGTGTGACCGCTATTCCTACTCGATCAAGATCGGCAGCCCGAATCACACGCAGGAAACGGGAAAACTATGGGTGGACTCGTCCGTGCCATTCGGGATCGTAAGGCAGGCCGCACGCGCGACCGATGTGGGCGGGAAACTGGTCGTGGAATTCGACATGCGCCTGACGGATACAGGCCTGAACCAGGCCATCGCCGCCACGGTGGCTCCGGCGACGCCGACGCCGGTGAAGAAAGCGCCCGAACCAGCACAGGTGACACTGGCCGATGGCTTCAAGGCGGGCCGCGTGGGCATGGATGTGGAGGCCGTGGCTGGCTCGACGGGGAAGCGCTTGCGACTCGTGCTGGTGAACAAGACCGAAGCGAGCCTCACGGTGACCGTGCCGGCGGGCGATCTGCAGTTTGAGGTGGATTCGCCGGTGAATACCCTGCGCATCGCCAATGCGAAAGCCGTGCAGATCGCGATACCAGCCGGGGAAAAAGCGGCGCCCATCGTGGTGGAGCAACGGGGCAACCGGGGTATTGCCGAAGGCCACTGCTCGCTCTCGGTATACGAAGGCACTCCCCTCTTCTCCGGTTCCGTCACGATCGGAAGTCTTCCGAAGTAACGGCAGGATTGGACAAATTGTTTGTCCAATTTCAGCGAGATCGGGAGTGATTCATTGCATGCATCCTGATTCCCCAGACAGCCGTGATTACGAGGCCTTCGTTCGGCTGCTCGTCGAGCACGAGCCGCGGCTGCGCTCGTATTTGCGGGGACTGCTGCCCGCGTGGCCGGATGTGGATGAGGTGGTGCAGAATGCCAGCCTCGTAGCTTGGCGGAAATTTCCAGAGTTTGAGGAAGGGACTAACTTCGGCGGCTGGCTGCTGATGATCGCACGGTTTGAAGCTCTGAAGTATCGGCGCGGCATTGCGCGGAGTCCGCTGGTCTTTTCGGAGGATGTGTGGGAGCTGCTCGCCCACGATGCGAGTGCGGAAGGCGAGTCGCGCAACATTCGCCGCGAGGCGCTGGAGCAATGCCTCGCCAAACTGCCTGTCTCTCAACGGAAGCTCATTCTCCGGGCGCACGCGCCCGGCGCACGTCTGAACGAAATCGCGCAACAATCCGGTGGAAGCGAGGATGCTTTCTACAAGACCATTCAGCGGCTGCGGGCCGCGCTGCTGGAATGCATCTCGCGCACGCTGGCGCAGGAGGGACTGGCATGAGTGCCCCCGATCTGCCGCAACTCATCTCGGCGTGGCTGGATGGCCGGATCACGGAGGACGAATCCGCGGCACTCCAGGAAATGCTGCGCACGTCGCCGGAGGCTCGCGCGGAATTTCGTCGCTGGGCACAGCTTGATGCCGCCTTGCGGGAAGAGCCCATGCGTACTGCGGAGAAGATCATTCCGCTACCCGCTCGGGCGGTCCGTTTTCGCGCGCTGGGTTGGCTGGCGGCGGCGGCGTCTTTCGTTGCGCTGCTCGGCATCACCGGGCTTTGGCAGCACGAGCGTAAGCATGTTTCCGCTCCGCTGGCGGCCACCCAGTCTCCAGAGCAGACCAATGTCGGCTGCGCCGTCCTTACCCGCGCCACGGATGCGGAATTTGCCGATGCCGCCGCCTTGCGTGTGGGCGATACCATTCGTCCTGGCGCGCTCCGGCTCACCCGCGGCGCCGCGCAGATCGAATTCTTCAGCGGTGCCTCGATGATTCTGCAAGCCGGCGCGTCGTTGGAACTGGTCTCGCCG
>JBGGMZ010000142.1:0-41061 GCA_041287745.1 Chthoniobacter sp.
AAAGTAACTTCCGGATAAACGATGCAAATTAGGAACGCAGGAAAGCAGGAAAGATTCGTCTTCTGTTCCTGCTTTCTTGCTTTCCTGATTCAAACACTCCACGCGCCGGGATTCGGAAACTTCTTTTGGCAGACGCTCTAACTGACTGAAACCAGAATCACCCCGGCCGTTACCAATACGATGCCGGTGATGAGCGTCGCGCTGAGTCGCTCCTTCAGAAAATATGCGGAGCAAATCGCGATGAGGATGACGCTCAAATCCTGAAACGGAAAGAGGTAGCTGAGATCCAGTTTCTGCAGCAGACCAATGTTCACGAAAAAGGAAATGGTCATGCTGAATATGCTGCCGGCAAAAATCCACCCGGCTTGCCGGCGACGCGGATCGCCTTTCGGAAATTCCGCCAGCTTGTTCATCGCCGCTTTCAAGAGCAATTGCCCGGCGACGATCGTGACGAGTGAGAGCAGGATCAGCGTCGCAGTCATAGCGCGTCGTCGAGTTTTTCATTCAGTCGGGCGAAGGGCCGGGCGATGACCAGCAGGCCCACGATGACCAGGGAAATTCCCAGCCACCGTCGCGGGCTGATGGCCTCGCCTAAGATGAGCCAGCAACCGAGCGGCATGAAGACGTGCACTACATTCGAGAGCGTAAATGCGAGGCTCAACGGGATGACACGAATGGCTCGGAGCCACGCCACGAAGCTCACGATGGTGAGCACGATGCCGAGCCACACCCATTTGGATTCCAGTCCCGACAGCCCGAGCCACGGCAGAATGGCGGGATGCGAGGCGGTCTCCGCCGCGCCCACCTTCAAACAGATTTCCGACGCCGTCGCCGTGAACGCCGAGGCGAAGATCGCCAGCATCGCGACGCCATCCGGGCGATGGACCGCCGGCAGGCTTTTCACCTCGGGCTTGTCGGGGATCGCGGTCAGTTCCATACGGGCGACTTAGGAAGCAATGCGCGCGGTGGGCGCCGTTTCGCGGCGAGGAGGCAGATCGGGATCGAGGAAGCCGAGGGCGTGCGGCGGCTTGATTACGCGTACGCCTTCCCGCTGCTGCACATCCTCGATCTGCCGGTGTAGTGCTTCCATGCGCGTCCAGTGCGCCTTCGGCCGGAAGTGATGCTCGGCATGGTAGCCATTGTAGAACCACACCCAGTTATAAAGCTTGTGATAGCTGCTCACTCCCCAAGCGATCGGCTTGTCGGGGTTGCCTCCGTAGTGAAGGTAGTAGCCATTCAGATAACTCAGGCAGTGGCCGAAATACATGAAGGGCAGGAAGAAGAGCATGTAGCGCCAGTTCAGGATCCCCATCGTGGCGAGGCTGATGACAAACGCCGCCAGTTCCACTTTCCCCCAGCGCGCTTCGGCGCCTCCCCGTTTGGCCAATTCCCGCGCAATGGCCGCCGGATTGTCGCGGAAGAAACTCAGGAACGTGTAGCTCCACGGATTCTCCGCCTGCCCTTCGTGGCCATGCCGATAGATCGAGAGCCAGTCCACGGTATCGCCATTTTCATCCTGCCGATCGCTGTTGCCCTTGTGATGCTGCATGTGCACCACGTCGTAATAGAGCTGCGAGAAGCAGCAGGCGACCGACTCCATCACGCTGAAGAGCCGATTCGCCAGGGGCGAGCGGAAGTAGGGGTTATGAATGAAATTGTGCGAGATGCCGTTGATATTCCACGAGATGCTTACCGAGTAGAGGAAGCCGAGGATGAGCATCACCCACAACGGCGTGCGCGGGAATAGATAGAACAGCAGCCAGAAGTAAGCGAAGTGCGCGACACCGAGCGCCACCGGAATCGCATCCCACCGCGTGTAAGCGAAGACCCGCGAGTCGGTTCTGACGTCTTCGATGCGGATCGGTTCGGCGGACATGGCGGGATCAAATGGCGGCGACAGTGGGTGCCGCGGTCAAGGCGCCCCAGATCAATCGCAGCGCACGCGCATTTCGCGCGGTGCTCTCAGCTTCACTCACCGGCTCCAGCTTGGGGTGATCGATCGTGGATTCGATCCGCTGTTTCAAGCGCTCGAAGGACGGCACGGAGTAGGCGCCGCAAAGGTCCCCGCCCACGATGCTGGCTTGGGAGCGCAATTCATCCAGCGCCCAAAGAATATCATCGACCGTAAACAAGCCATTCTCCCAGTTCGTCGACGACTCCTCCCGCAGCAGGCAATCGAGATCGATCGTGATATAGAGCCGCTCGCCGGCCATGCGCCGGGCAAAAGCGCTGAATTTCTCCCGCCAATTCTCGCGGGTCATCCCTGGCCAGCGCTTGCGGCCGGATTCCTTCAGCCGCTCCGTCCAGGGCCATACCTCGAGCCGCTGTTCCCGCAAGGCTCGCCGGCTCACAAACAAATTTCCCGGCCAGTTCAGCTCGAAATTGCCGCAGCCCCAGATCACCGCCCTCCGCACCATGGGCAATTCCAGCGCGCGATTGATCCACGTGCCGCAGCACCAGCGCGGCGGCCGGATGTCCCAGTCGGGATGATTGTCGAACGACACCAGCGTGACCGGTTCCTCCAGCCGGCGCAGCCAGAGTGCGCTCAGGTGATGATAGTCGCCCGAGCCGAAGAGCGTAAACTTCCCCAGCCGGTCTTTGATGAATTCGTAGAACTCCTCGATCCCTTCCGCCGTGGCGCTGTAGCGCAGCCGCCGGCCCCAGGAGCGGCAGTCGATATAGTCATCCGTGGAATCCTTTGGCCAGGCTTCGTCCAGGTCGATGTGATTGGAATGGGAGCGGGTTGTGATCACACCGGTTATGGAGATTTGGCGAGGATAAGGTCGCCCCGGATTTCATCAAGCGTTTCATGCCCCGCTCGGGGTGGAGGCAGCGGATTACACGAGCCCCGTCAGTTGATACACGGCGATCACCACCAGCACGGCCAGAGTCTTGATGCAGGTGATGACGAAAATGTCCCCGTAAGCCTGCCGATGGGTGAGCCCGGTGACCATGAGAAGCGTGATCACGGCGCCGTTGTGCGGCAGCGTATCCATGCCGCCGCTGGCCATGGAGGCGATCCGGTGCACCACCGTGAGAGGAATTCCTGCGGCCTGCGCGTTTTGGGCGAGGGTGTCGCCCATCGCGGCCAGTGCGATCGAGAGGCCTCCCGAGGCCGATCCGGTGATCCCGGCCAGCGAAGTCACCGTGATCGCTTCATTGAGCAGCGGGTTCGGGATCGATTTCAGCGCATTCGCCACGACCAGAAATCCCGGCAGCGCGGCGATGACCGCACCGAAGCCGTACTCGGAGGCGGTATTCATCGACGCGAGAAGCGCCCCTGCGGTCGCCGCTTTTGTCCCCTCGGCAAACTTCGCCGAGACCGGTTTCCATGCGAAAGCGAGCACGGCGAGAATCCCGCCGAGCAGCGCTCCTTCCACCGCCCAGATCGGCGCCACCTTCGGAATCTCCTGCGTAACAGGCACGGCTTTCCCTACGACCGAGGAAATGAACGAGTGCGTCTCGCCATACGCGCCCGGGATGGCCATGGTGAAGATCTTGTTCAGCACGCCCACCAGCACCAGCGGGAGCAGTGCGATCCACGGGTTGGCCAGCTGCTCACCGGCAAAGGGCTCCGGCTCCTGCAGCGCATTGGCTCCGTAGCCTTCCCCTGCGGCCACCGCGCGGCGGCTGCGCCAGAGGAGATAGGAGAGGCCTGCCGCGAGAATGAAGACTGCCCCGATGCAGCCCAGCCACGGTGCGGCGTAAGCGTTCGTCTTGAAAATGGGAACCGGGATGATGTTCTGGATCTGCGGAGTGCCAGGGAGCGCATCCATGGTGAAGGTGAAGGCGCCGAGCGCGATCGTCGCCGGGATCAAGCGCTTCGGCAGCTCGCTCTGGCGGAAGAGCTCGGCAGCGAATGGATAGACTGCAAAGACGACCACGAACAGAGACACGCCGCCGTAGGTGAGCAGCGCACACACAGCGACGATGGAGAAGATGGCGTGCTGCCGCCCGGCCAGCCGCACCACCGCGGAGACGATCGACTTCGAAAAACCGGAGAGCTCGATCACTTTTCCAAACACCGCGCCGAGGAGAAACACCGGGAAGTAGGCCTTCAGGAAAGTCGCCATCCTGTCCATGAAGAGCCCGGTGAACATGGGCGCCACGAGGTGCGGATCGGTGAGCAGGACCGCGCCCAGCGCAGCCACCGGGGCGAAGAGGATGACGCTGTGCCCGCGATAGGCCACGAACATCAGGAACGCCAACGCCGCGAGGATGATGAGAAAACTCATTGGGCCGTCCAGCCGCCGTCGATCGCGATCGCCTGGCCGGTGACATTGCGCGCCAGCGGGCTGATGAGATACTCGATGGCTGCGGCGACTTCCTCGATGGTGATGAAGGCTTTCTTCGGCATCGGTGCGAGCATCACTTGGTCGATCACCTCCTCCTCCGAGATGCCGCGGGTGCGCGCCTGGCCGGCGATCTGGGCATCGACCAATGGCGTGCGAATGTAGGCCGGGCAGATTGTGTTGCTGGTGATGTCCACGCCACCGGTCTCCAGCGCCAGCGCCTTGGAAAAGCCGATGAGCGCATGCTTGGCTGCGGTGTAGGCGGATTTGTAAGGCGAAGCGATGAGGCTGTGGATCGAGCCAATGTGAATGACACGGCCGAAGTGATGCGCGCGCATGCGAGGGAGCACGGCGCGCGTGAGGAGAAATGTGCCTTTCACCATCACGTCATTCAGCAGGTCCCACTTCTCGACCGGGTATTCCTCGATGCCCGCGACGTGTTGCAGGCCGGCGTTGTTGATCAGCACATCGATCCGCGCATCACCCAGCGTGGAGAGCAACTGCCCGATGCTTTCCTCGGAGGTGACGTCGAGGGCATAGGCCTGTGCCTGGCCGCCGGACGCATGAATCTGTTTCACCGTCTCCTCGGCCGCATCGAGGCGCAGATCCGTGACGAGGATGGTGTGCCCGGCGCGGGCGAGCGTGGCCCCGATCCCGCGGCCCAGCCCACTGCCGGCGCCGGTGATGAGGATGTTGCGGTTGTGATGGTTCATGAGGGGGAGGCGGCGGTGTAACGCGCGCGCAGCTCGCGGCGCATGACTTTGTTGGATGCCGTGCGCGGCAGTGCATCGATCACCACGACGTCGTGAATCTTGAAGAGCGGATTGAGGTCGCGCTTGATCGCGCCCTGCATGGCCGTCGCGAGCTGTGTGTGATCCGGCGCACCGGCGCAGACCGCGTAGATCACGAGCCGGCTCGGTCCGCCGCCTCCGTCGGAAACCGCGATCGCTGCTGTTTCCGTCACGCCCGGCACTGCGCGCAGTGTCTGCTCGATCTCCGCCGAGCTGACCTTGATGCCGCCGAGATTCATCGTGTCATCCGCCCGCCCATGCGCGCGCCAGTAGCCGCCGGGCAGTCGTTCGATCTGGTCGCCGTGCCGCCGCAGGATTTCACCGTTCGGGCCGCGTGGAGTGTCGGCAAAATAAGTCTGGTGATGATCCTTGTTCAGCAGCGAATTCGAGAGGCCCATGGAAGGCGGCACCACGAAGACCTCCCCGATCTCCGCCGGCCGGCCCTCTTCGTCGAGAATCACCACATCGAGCCCGAGCGTCGGGGTATTGAAAGCGCCCGCCACATTCGGCCGGACCAGCGTGCTGGAAATGTAGGCGCCGCCGATTTCCGTGCCCCCGCAGTACTCGATCACCGGCTTGCCGCCGGCAAATTGCATGAGCCAGCGCATGTCATCCGCGCGCGAGCATTCGCCGGTGGAACTGAAGACCTTGAGCGCACTCCAATCCAGCCCGTCCATGCAACCGCTCGTCCGCCACGCCCGCACCAGGCTCGGCACCAAGCCCAACACCGTGGCCTTCGATTGCTCGACAAATTTTCCAAACTCCCGCCCGGTCGGCGCGCCGCAGTAGAGTCCCATCGCCGCGCGATTCATGAGGCTGGCGAAGATCAGCCACGGACCCATCATCCAGCCGAGGTTCGTCGGCCACACGAGCACGTCGCCGGGTTGCATGTTCACATGAAAGTGCGCGTCTACGGCGCACTTCAATGGCGTCACGTGCGTCCATGGGATGGCCTTCGGCTCGCCGGTCGTGCCCGAGGAGAAGAGCACATTGGTCGTGTCCTCCGGGTCACGCGGCACAAATTCGAATGGCGCATCGTCCCGCAGGAAATCCGCCCACGCCACGTCGCCCGCGCGCAGAGGCACCGATAGGCTCTCGCCGGCCGGGATCACGATGGTGCGCGGCGCTTCGGCCTCGATGGCATTGGCATAGAGCGGATGCGCTTTCCCTGCGCGAAGCTGCACATCCTGGGTAAACACGCCCACGGCATTCGCGATGCGCAGCCGTGTGGCAATCTCGCGCGGTCGGAAGCTGTCCGCGATACCCACGACCGCACAACCTGCGGCAACGATGCCGAGGTAAATGGCCACGGCATCCGCCGTCATCGGCATGAAAATCGCCAACGCGTCGCCCGGCTGATAGCCTAGGCGACGGAGATTTGCCGCCACCCGCGCGGTTCGCGCACGCAGCTCGCCATAGGTCATTTTCTCCAGTGCGCCGCCTTCGGTTTGATGGACGATGGCCGTGGCATCGGCCGGTGCGGAGAAACAGCTCTCGGCGATATTCATGCGCGCACCCGCCAGCCACTGCGGTGCTTCCACGCCGCGCGAGAGATCCATCACCGCGCGATACGGCTGCTGAAAGCGCACGCCCAGCCGCTCGATAGCCGTGCCCCAATATTCTGCGCGGTGCTGCACCGACCACGCGTGCAATTCCTCGTAAGTGTCCTTGCCTGTCTGCTTCATCAGCCATGCGACATTGGTCGTGGCGAAAAATTCAGGCGTTGGCGTCCAATCCACCGAGGGATTTTCGTGAGTTTCGTTTCCGGGGGGAAGCATCGCGAGAGGAGGATTCTATGGGTTCAAGGCCGCTCGATAACCATCGCCACCCCCATCCCGCCACCCACACAGAGTGTCGCCAATCCGCGCTGTGGCCGGCGATGCGCAAGATGCACCAGCAGCCGCGCGCCCGACGCGCCGATCGGGTGCCCTAGCGCGATCGCGCCGCCATCCACATTCACCTTCGCCGTATCGAGCCCCAGATCCTGGATGCAGGCCAGCGATTGCGCGGCAAATGCCTCGTTCAACTCGATCACATCGTAATCGCTCACGTCACGCCCAAGCTTCCGCGTCGCATGCACTGGCCCGAGCCCCATCTCCGCCGGCTCGCATCCCACGGCGGTGTGCGCCGTGATGATCGCCAGCGGCTTCAGCCCGAGTTCCTTTCCGCGATCCTCATCGCACACTACGAGCATCGCAGCGCCATCGTTCAGGCCCGACGAGTTGCCCGCCGTTACCGTGCCATTCGCACCGAAAGCCGGCTTCAGCGTACCGAGCGTGGCCGCCGTCGTATCCGGTCGCGGATGTTCATCCTCTGCGACCTTGTCCACCGGCACGATCTCCTCGCGGAAATGCCCGGCCGCCAGGGCCGCTGCATAGCGTTGCTGGCTCGTGGCCGCAAATTGATCCTGCGCCTCGCGCGAAATCTGGTAGCGCTCCGCCAGCCGCTCTGCGGTGACGCCCATGTGCACGTCGCTGAAAGCATCGGTCAGCCCATCTTTCAGCAGGCTGTCGATCAGCACGCCATCGCCCAGCTTGTAGCCTGAGCGCGCGCGGTTGAGGAGATAAGGCGCATTCGACATCGATTCCGTGCCGCCGCACAGCACCGCGCGCGCCGCCCCACTTTGAATCGCCTGCACCGCCAGCATCACGGCCTGCAACCCGGAGGCGCACATCATATTGGTGGTAAAGGCCGGCACGCTCACCGGAAGCCCGGCGCCGAGCGCGATCTGCCGCGACACATTCATGCCCAGTCCCGCGCCGAGCACATTACCGACGATCACCTGGTCGATCCATTCCGGCTGCAGCCCAGCGAGCGCCGCTTTTGCTGCGACCACGCCGAGATCCACCGCCGATTTCTTGGCCAATCCTCCGAGGAACCGTCCTTGCGGTGTGCGTTTGGCAGCCACGATCCAGATTGGTTTCATACTCATTGAGGAAGGATGGAGAGTGTTGAGGAGGATGACAGAGACATGGGAGCCGACGGAATTGCAAGCCAGCGCCTCTATAGGCGGGCGAGGAAGAGATCGCGCAGGGCTGCAATCGTCGTCTTGAGATTCAAAAGAAGCGGCCAGGAGGGCGATGGAGGAAGGACGAACTCGTGGAAATAAATCAGGTAGCCCACGAGCAGCGCGTCCTCCAGGCCAGTGATCTGCGCCGCGCGTGCGTATTCCTGAAAGTCCGGTGACTGCAAGGCCGCGCGCAGGAACTCCGCACTCGCCGCGGTATCGTGCCGATGCACCAGCACGGACACATGAAGCATCCAGTGAAACCAATCCCATGCCGGGACGCCGGCGGCGATGCCCCGCTCCCAATCGATCACCGTCCAGCGCTGCGAAGCACATTCCACGCGCACATTCCACGGCGCAAAATCGCCGTGGGAAAGCGCGGGTGCCACCGCTCGGTCAGCCACGCGTTCCATGATCGGTCGCGCCTCCGCCTGCGTCGCGAGCCGCTGCCATGGGGCGAGCGTATCGAGCGCCACGGGGTGGGCTGTATCGAGCCACGATTGCAGCACGGTCCGCAGGCCCGCGGTGTCGGTCGCGGCGGGAGATCGCCCGTCGACGAATTCCAGGGCGAGGGCGGAAAAGGTGTCGGTGACTTTCATCCCGCGAAAGCCCGGCAGATGAGGCCGGCGGCCCGCAACGCTTTCCAGGAAAGTGGCCTCGGCCTGGATCAAGGTCCGCGCCTCGCTCGATGTTCCCACTTTCGCCACGATCGCGGGATCATCGTCGCGGAAGGCCAGCAAGATGAAGCGGCGCCCGGGCGCAAAAGGGTTGCCCGCGAGAATGGCGAGAGCCGGTGGGATCGTCGTGCCGAGCGTCTCCCGCAGCCAGGTGAGCAGCGGATCGTTCTCCGCAACGGGAAGGTCAACCCGCGGCAGCGGCACGGGCAGGCCGGCGCGCAGTGCGGCGCTGAGGAGGGCCTTGCTGCAGCGTGCGAAGCGCGTCTGCGCTGCATAGAGAGTCAGAGCCCGCGCGGCCGCACGGCGGGGCAGGGGCAGCGCGAGCAGGTCGTGCCCATGACGGCGCAAGACGCGGAATGAACAAGTGAAACTGCCCACGCCCACCGCGGGCGGAGCAAATAAATCGCGCCATTCGCTCACGAGGCCATCACCTCCTGGTAGATGATATTCATGGCCTCGCCTTTCCGATCCCAGTCGTAGGCTGCGGCGATGCGGGCACGGGCCTGGCGGCCAAATTCCAGGCGCATCTCCCTGGATTGTGCGAGCCGCACCAGTCCGTCCGCGAGTTGCTCGATCACCCGCGACGGTGCATCGGGAGGGACCCGAATGGCCGTGCTGTCGGTAGCGATTTCGGCGACCCCCTGATGGTTGAGGATCACCGATGGGAGTCCACTCGCCATGCCCTCGAGCAGCACATTTCCCGACGTATCGCGGAGACTCGTGAAGAGAAAGATATCCTGGGCGCGCAATACCTCCGGCATGCGGTCGTGGGGCACCCGGCCGCGCCAATCCACGCTCCCGTCGAGATTCAATTCCGAGGCCAGCGCTTTCAGGGCGGTCTCTTCCGGCCCGCCGCCGATCATCAGCAGACGCAATTCAGGGATGGTGGCGTGCGCCCGGGCAAAGGCCCGCAGGGCCATGGCCGCGCCCTTTCGTTTGATGAAGCTTCCCGCCCAGACGACGTTCGTGCCCGTTTCGAGAGAAGCACTGAGCGGGTACTTGGCCAGGGCGATTCCTGTCTCGAGCATTTCCCTCACCCGCGGACGAAAAGGCCCTGGAATGCGGCGGGCCGTATCCGCATTGGCTGTGAGAATGCGCTGCGCAAAAACACAGCCCAGCAACACCTGCGGATGCCACGAACTGCTCAGGACGAGCAACGTCCGCAGAAATTCCTGCACCTGCTGCCCGCCAAATTCGCCGAGCAATTGCCAGGGACAGAACATGCCGCCGCCCAATGGCCCCAACACCACTCGCCGGCCGGTGAACCACCAGCAGCCGGGGATGATCAGGGAATTGAAAGTGACATGGTGGAGGATGTCGTAATCGCGCAGCGTCTGTCGGAAATGCCAGCGTACTCCCACCTGCCAGAGCGCATAATAAAGAGCCACCGGCAGGCCGCGCCGTTTTGCCGCCAGCCACCACTCCGGCAAATCGTAATAGAGGAAGTGCGGATGCGGCCCGGGCAGACTGGCCAGAGCCCGCTCGATGGCTGGGGCATTGTTGCGGCGAGTGATGACCGTGACATCGTGCCACCGGGCCATTTGCAGAGCCCATTGCCAGCCCACCTCCGGCTCGGATCCCTTGCCAGGTTCACAGGAGTAGGCGGAGATGAGGACGTGCCGTCGGTGATTCAAAAGAACGCTGAATTAGGAGGAATTGCTCGGGCGCTGAGGGCGTGGCAGAGTATGGCGGTAGCCGTCCTCGCGAAAGCACGGAATTGAAGGCGATCGCACGCCGGGTTTAGAGCATCTGCCGAAAGTAACTTCTGGATAAACGGGGTGAATTAGGAACGCAGGAAAGCAGGAAGGATTTGTTTTTCGTTCCTGTGTTCCTGCTTTCCTGATTCTAAATTCTACCCCGCCGGATTCGGAAACTTCTTTTGGCAGACTCTCTAGGTCTCCTCGTGGCGCGCCAGCGGGAGGGTGATGCGGAAAATCGCTCCGCCTTCCGGATGGTTCGCCGCCTCGATGCGGCCGTGATGATTCTCGATGATGCGGCGGGAGATCGAGAGACCCATGCCGAGGCCATTTGCCTTTGTCGAAAAGAATGGCTCGAAAATGACCGGTAGCCGCGCTGGATCGATGCCCTGGCCGCGGTCGAGAATACTGACGCTGGCGGAATTTTCGCCGGCCATGGTCACGACGTCGATGAAGCGTCTTTCCGACGGCGTCTCCTTCATCGCGTGCACGGCGTTGACGAGCAGATTCACCAGCACCTGCTGCAATTCGACACGAGCCGCATCCACCGGCAGGGACAGCGGAGCGAGCGTGGTATGGACCTCCACTTTCTCCCCGATCAGCTCGCCGTGCATCAGTTCCAGGACCTCGCGCACGAGTTCATTGAGGCAGCACCTTTCCCGCATCGTGGGCTGTTTGCTCACCATGGAGCGCACGTTTTGAATGACACTGCCGGCGCGTTTGTCGTCGCGCACGATATCATCCAGGATCGCCTTGAGTTCGTTCGGATCGGCCGACCCATGGGTGAGAAAGCGCCGCGCCGCCTGGGCGTTGCTCAGGATCGCGGCGAGCGGCTGGTTCAGCTCGTGCGCGAGTGCCGCGACCAATTCGCCGAGGGTTGCGACGCGCATGGTGTGTGCGAGCTCGCTGCGCAGTTGCTCTTCGCGCAGCTCCGCTCCCTGGCGGCTGATTACGTTGCTGATGATCTGCGCGATTAACTTCAGATCTGTGATTTCATCCTCCCGCCAGCTGCGCTCCTTTCCGAGTGTGGCAAAGGCGATCGCGCCGAAAACCTGGCCATTGGCGATGAGGGGAACGGTGAGATTCGACTTCGGTCCATGGACACGGAATACCTCCGCGTCACGCGCGGCTTCCGGCGGCAGATCTTCGAGACTGGAGAAACAAAAGGATTCCCCATCCATCATTCTGCCGTAGGCCCAGGGAAGATTTCCGTCCGTAGTAAAACCGCGCGGCAGGGGCGGCCAGCCGGGGCGCTGCCAGCAGTGCACCAGCACCATGCCGGGCCGGTGCTCGGCGAGCCGCCAGAGTGTGCTGCGATCCAAACCCAGCGTTTCGACGATCAATCGCTGGGTTTCCTCGATGGCCGAAGTGATCTGCCCGGACGGTAGCGCGACAAACAAGGAAGAGATCGCCGCGAGCAATCCCTGCAACCGTAACTTCTCCGCCAGCTCGCCCTCGACGCGCTTCTGCTCGGTGATATCCGAGCGAATGGCCACGAACTGACGCGGTTTGTCCTGCTCGTCGAGGAACGGCACAATCGTCGTCGCCACCCAATAGAGCGAGCCGTCCTTCGCGCGATTCTTGATTTCGCCATGCCACACGCGGCCGCTCAGGATCGTATCCCAAAGGTCGCGGAAGAACTCCTTCGGATGATACCCGGAATTGACGATGCGATCGTTCTCTCCGAGCAATTCCTCCCGGCTATATTTCGAGACCGCGCAGAATTTGTCGTTTACGAAAGTAATCCGACCTTGAGGGTCGGAGGTGGCCACGATCGCGTGCTCGTCGAGCGCCAGCTTGAGGTCCGTCGCCTCCCGCATCCATGTCCGCAACATCTCCTTGTCGTTCTCAACTTTGGCCGCGGTTTTCGAGTGAATTGACTTCATCGCTATCCAGTGACGTCTTTACTCTCGCCGGAATCGGCTCCGCAGGAAAGCCATCCCTTGCCTTTTGGGGACATTTTCAAGTACTCGAGGTCATCTGCGTGACGAGCGCGCCAGAGCGATTTCGCCCGCTGCTACTGAATGCTATCCGCGTTTCTGCGCAGCATTGAGTGCCGCTTCGGTCGTGTGCAAAAGCGAGAGCTCGTTGAGGAACGTGTTGTAGCGCTGGAAGAGCAGATCGAAATCGCGGCGCAGATCGTTGATCGCAACTTGCAGAGCCTTGTCCATATCCAGCGCTTGTTTGAGCGCCACCTGGTGGACCGCGACGCCCGGGGACTCCAGTGTCTCCAGTTTCTGGCGGCGGCGCTCGGCGATGAGTGCATCCGTCTTGGCCAGCTCGTCATTCAAGGTCTTCCGCTGGAAAGGGTCGCTCGTGGCGCTGATCTGCGTCTTCAATGCGCGGCCCTGTCGGTCCAGCCGGGCAATGCTCGCGTCGAGTTGCTTCACAATCGCCTCGCGCTGCTGGTTTGTCTTCGTGGTCATGCGGGCGTTTTGCTCGTACTCCGTGTTGCGCTCGTACTGTGTGCCCCACTCGCCGCTGCTGGTGGCCCGATACTTTTCATGATCCTCGTGCGAGGGCATGGATTTGTTCAGCGCGAGGATCTGCTGGATGCGTTTCTCGATCTTCGCGTCGAAAGCAGCGATGAATTTCTGCTTTTCCTCCGTCGTGAGCTGAAGCCGCGGATTGCGCAGTTCTTCCTTCAGGGCGGCGCGTTTCTGATCGTAGTAAGTTACGGCCTTCCCCAAGCGCTTCCCCGTGTCTTCCTTCATTCGCGCCACTTTGGTTTGCGAATCCTTCGAGTCACTGATCGTAGTGAGCGTGCCGACAATCGTGTCCAGCCGGGCTTCGATGCGCGCATCGGTCTCCTTCACTTCGTCGCGCAGGAGATCCACGCGCTGCTGGCGGATGGTGGCCCACGACTTGAGCTGCTCGGTGGTGGGCGTGGGTGCGGCGGCGCCAAAACAGGTCGCTGCCGACAAGCCGAGAGCGAGGAAATGAAGGAGAGGGGATTTCATAAAGTCGCGAAGGCTGCCGAGCCCGGGCGACAGAAAGCAATCGGACCTTAGTCCTATGGCGATAGCCACGCTTCGTATTGAGGATCGGGACTCTGCGCGTCGGAAACAGCTGTCGTTTTCGCCAAAGGAAAGGACATACTTGTCCATATAGCTATCGTAGCCATCACCTCCCCCTCGTATGAACACCCTCCCTTTCTCCCGCCGCCGATTCGTCCAGACTGTCTCCGCCGCCGGTTTCAGCACTCTCGGCATGCCGGCCATCCTGCGCAGCCAGTCGCCCGGCAAGAAGTTGAATCTCGTGATCATCGGCTGCGGAGGACGCGGTGGAGCGAATCTCAAGGAGATGCTCGATGAGAACATCGTGGCCCTCTGTGACGTGAATGCGAAGAACCTCGAGCTGGCCACGGCCAAGGCGCCCGGTGCAAAAAAGTTTCGCGATTTCCGCAAGATGTACGACGAGTTGAAGGACTCGGAATTCGATGCCGTGGTCGTCAGCACCACCGAGCATACGCACGCCTTTGCCACCCTCCCGGCGCTCCAGCGCAAGAAGCACGTTTACTGCGAAAAGCCACTGACTCGCGACGTGCACGAGGCTCGCATCATCACCGAAGCCGCCAGGGCTGCGGGCGTGGCCACACAGATGGGCACACAG
Organism: Chthoniobacter sp.; assembly: GCA_041287745.1. GTDB lineage: Bacteria > Verrucomicrobiota > Verrucomicrobiia > Chthoniobacterales > Chthoniobacteraceae > Chthoniobacter. The sequence continues at coordinate 14,077 of JBGGMZ010000142.1, forward strand.
ATTCACGCGGGGGCGAATTACCGTCGCGTAGTCGAACTCATCCAAGGCGGCGCGATCGGGCCGGTGCACGAGGCGCATGTATGGGTCAATCGCACGTGGGGCCGGCAGTCGCCTGAAGATGCCGAGAAATACAAGGACATCGTGAGCGTGCAGGAGCGGCCCACCGAGGAGATGCCGGTGCCGCCGGAACTCGATTGGGATCTGTGGCTCGGGCCCGCGCCGGCACGCCCGTTCAACACCGTCTATTTCCCCGGGCCACGGTGGTACCGCTGGTGGGACTTCGGCAATGGCACGATGAGCGACCTTGGCTCGCACTGGAACGACCTGCCTTTCTGGGCGCTGAATCTCGATGCGCCGCTCACCATCGAGGCCAGCGGACCACCGCCGCATGCGGAGATCGCACCCGCCACCATGAGCGCGACCTACACCTACGGCGCGCGCGGCTCGATGCCGCCGGTGAAGCTGACATGGTATCAGGGCCAGATGAAGCCGCCCCAATGGACGGAGAAAGTGATTCCGCAGTGGAACGACGGAGTTCTCTTCGTGGGCGCGAAAGGCATGCTCCTTTCCGACTACAGCAAACACATCCTCCTGCCGGAAAAAGACTTCGCCGGCTTCACCCCTCCCGCGCCGACCATTCCCGACTCGCTCGGCCATCAAAAGGAATGGTTGCACGCTTGCAAGACGGGCGCGCCCACCACCTGCCACTTCGGCTACAGCGGGCGGCTCACCGAGGCAAATCACCTCGGCAACGTGGCCTACCGTGCGGCCAAAAAACTTGAGTGGGACACGAAGAACCTGCGCATTCCAAATGCGCCCGAGGCCGAGCACTTCCTCCGCCGCGAATATCGCGCGGGCTGGAAGCTCGCCTAAGCCGCGCGCCGCGCGTCATACTCCCCCTATGAACCTCGCGGATCTCCCGTGGACCGTCGTTTCGGCCCTGCCGAAGGACACGCCGATCATCTTCCCGGTGGCGGCGCTCGAGCAGCACGGCCACCACATGCCGCTTTTCACCGACAGCCTGCTGCTCGGTGAAGTGATCCGCCGCGTAGCTCCGCAATTCGAGGAGAGCGCGCTCTTCGCCCCACTGACGTGGCTGGGCAACTCGGACCACCACCTCGACTTTCCCGGCACGCTCTCCGCGGCGCCGCGTGTCTATCTCGACCTGCTCAATGGGCTGGCCGAGAACTTTCTCCAGCACGGCTTCCACCGGATCCTTTTCATCAATGGGCACGGTGGCAACGATGTGCCCGGGCGCCAGGCCGTCTTCGAGCTGCGCCAGCGGCATCGCAAGCAGCAGGATGTGCTCTTGCTCTTCGCCACCTACTGGAGCCTCGGCTCACGCCCTTGGGAGACGAACCCCGCGCTCGTGCAGCGTGAGATGGGGCACGCCTGCGAGTGGGAAACCTCGATGATGCTGCGCCTCGCGCCCCATCTCGTCGGCGACTATCACCACGCGCCCAATGTGGAATTCGGCAAGCCATTCACACCGGCCTTCCGCGGCTGGATCACTCGCGAGCGGACCGTGCCCGGCCACATCGGTCAGCCGCACGTCGCCTCGGCGGAAAAAGGCGAGACGCTCTTCCGTGTGTTCGCCCACGACGTCGCGGCGATCATCGAGCGCGCCATCCGCTGGGACGGAAAATCCTGGAACGGCTGACGCGGCGGCCTAATTCGCACTCGCGATCCGCACCGAGTCCTTCTGGATCTTCGGCGCGAGTTGCTTGATGAAATCCTTCATCCAGTCGTCGATCACCTTCTGCGTCTTCGGGTCCTCTTCCGCGCCGGGTGGGATCTGGGCGCTGACCGTGACGTAGGCCCAGCGCTGGTTGTAGCCATGCACGAGACGATCGCGCATATCCAACCAGATTCGCACGAGGTGCGAGCTGGTGGTCTGGGTGTGGCCGATGAACCAGTAATAGGTGAGATTGTAGAGGGCACGGGAGCTGCCATCCTCCAGCTGCCCGCTGCGGACGTTTTGCAGCCGCGTGACCTTGAACGTCCCGTGATCCGGCAGCGCGATCGGTACGGTGCGATTGTCGATGACCGTGAAGCCTTGGGCCGGGAGGCATCGCTCCGGCCGATGGATACTGCGGCTCATGTCATCGCCGGAAAGCACGACGGACGCGACGATCTCGAAGAGCTGGCCATTGTGGTAGGACTTGCGGGCGAACTCCGTGCCCACGTCCTTGCCCAGAACGTCGAGTTCCTTCTGCGTAATGTCCAGGTCCTGACCGTACCAGCCGCCCACCATCTTGGGCAACGTCGCGTCGACGCCCGCGGGCTGGTAGCCCAGCTGATGCGGCAGCAGGAAGATGCTGCCAAAACCAGCAACGAAGACGGCGAGCAGGACGGCGAGCCGCTTAGTAGTCATAGGAAATCAAACTCGCGGGTTTCTTTTTGCCTTCGCGGGCTCCCTCGTCGGTAGCAGCGGCGGCTTCCGTGGAGGCAGGGAGTGCGGAATCCGGGGCGTTGAGGGTCTTCTTCAGGTGGGTGCCGCCCCAGTCGCGGTTGAGGAGGTTGCTGAACGCCACCATGACGAGCACCGCCGAGGGAAAGAAGACGAAGAAGCCGACAAAATCGTGGAAGGAGCCCCCGGCAATTTCCGGATCCCACCATTTCGCGGCGAGAACCACGGAGAGCAGGCGGGCGATATTACCCACCAGCGCGAAAAGGATGGAGCAGCCGAAGATGAGCCACTGTTTCCATTGCTCGCGTTGCGTGAAATACACGTAGAGCGCGGAGAGGAGAGTCATCGCCATTAGCGAACGAATGCCACTGCAACCCCCGGCGACTTCGTAGGAATGGCCGTTTACGTCGATCTTGGTCCCGGTGATCAGGACCTGAATGCCGAGCAGGCTGCAGATCTTTCCGACGGCGCCGGAGGCCATCAATTGCAACGAGACCGTGCTCTGGACGATGCCACCGACCGGAATCATGAACAGAAAAAGCAGGCACGGAAAAATGAAGATGCGGGCGAAGGCGCGTCCACCCAGGAATTCCGCGGTGCCGTAGACGATCAGCGGGGCCGCGACGATGCTGAAGCGGGCCTGCAGACAGCGCACCGCGACGATGTAGCAGAGAATGCCCGCCGCGACGAAGAACAGGCCACGGACGCTCGGAGCCTTCGTCACCGTGCGCAGCTCCTCGCGTCGCAGCCAAAGGACGAGCAGCATCAATGGCGCGATCGCCCAGCAGTGCACCTGGTCGTTTTCTTCGTTCCAGCCCTTGTAGGTCCATTGCACGGCAGACTGAGTGCCATTCATGAAAACCTGGTAAAGGCCGAAGAAATAAACGAGCACGCCCGCGATCACGGCGAGCAGGATTGCGTTTACAGGCTCGCGACGCACCCAGTCGATGAAACCGGGACGGTCATCGGCTGCTTTTTCAAGGGGGGCTGCGGACGCAGAAGGCATGGAGCCGTGCACTTTACAGGTTTTTGAGGTGCTTTCAATGGAAGCAAGGGCCGGCAATGTCACAATTTGCCGACAAGCAGGTTGCGTGGTTCTACGATTCCGAACACCCATTTGAACAACTTCGCAGGTTCTGCCGGTCGGATCTTTTGCCACTTCGAGGAGCCTCACCACCGCATTTTTTACCTTCCCGGCACCTCCTGCACAGGAACCCGCCTTGCCAGCTTCCGCGTCCCATCTAGCATCCCCAGTTACCTTGTCCGCGCCTGACTCTCCACCCGCTTCGAAACGCCCCAGGCTTCTGGTCCTCGAATTCTGGGGGCTGGGAGACCTTACGTTTGCGACGCCTTTCTTGCGCGCGGCCCAGGAGCGCTATGAAGTCACCCTGGTAGGCAAGGCGCACGCCACGTTGCTCCTCCAGCCCAGCTTCCCGGACATCCGCTTCATTACCTTCGATGCGCCGTGGTCCGCTTATACCGGCAAGTACGCCCTCTGGCGCTGGAACTGGCCGGAGCTGCTGTCTCTTTTCTTTCGGCTGCGCCGCGACCATTTCGACGCCGCGGTCTCCGTGCGCAATGACCCGCGCGATCACCTCTTCATGCTCCTGGCGGGTGCCCGCGAGCGTTACGGTTTCCCCATCCGCGGCAGCGGCGAATTTCTCACCCATCCTCTGGCCCGTCGCAGTCCGGAGCAGCACAGGGTGGAGGATTGGCGGGCCATCGGCCGGGCGCTCGATTTGCCCGCCATGGCGGAAACCGGGCCGCAGCTCGATCATCCGCGCTATCGCTCGCCGGCCGTGGATGAAATGTTCGCCGGCCTCACCGGCAAGCCGGCGCTATGCCTCCACCCCGGGGCGCGCATCGGAGTCCGCCGCTGGCCGGAAGCGTACTTCGTTTCCGTGATCGAGAAGTTGCGCGCGCGATTCGATTTTCATCTCGTGCTCGTGCCGGGACCGGAAGGGTGCAGCATCGCCCTCACGTCGCTGGCGGACCGGGTACTGCGCCCGCTCACGGTGCCTGAGCTGGTCGACGTCCTCGGGCGCACCGACCTCCTGCTCTGCAACGACAGCGGCCCCGGCCACATCGCGGCTGCTTGCGGGCGTCCGGTCATCCCCATTTTCGGCCCCACGAATCCCGATTGGTTCCGGCCATGGGGCGACCAGCATCACGTTGTCATCCGCGACATCTGCCCATGGCGGCCCTGCTTCGACTACTGCAAGTTTTCCGAGCCGTATTGCATGACCAAGCTGTTGCCGGATCGAGTGTGGCCGGAAATTTGCGAACACTTGGAAGGGCTGGCCGAGCGCGGGTTGCTGCCCCGGGCGTTCGCCCAAGCGGAAAGGGCTTCCGTGTCATGACACCCGCTGTCGCCGCCTTGATCGCTACCTACCGGCGCCCGCGGGAACTGCAGCGGCTGCTGCAATCACTCACACAAGTGCGCGGGCTGAAGGCCGTGATCGTGGTCGACAACGAGGGCAGCGAATCTGCGCGCGACTTGATCGAGCAGACGTATCCCGGCGCGCACTACGTGAACCCGGGCTCGAATGCCGGCTGCGGCGGTGGGCTCAAGCTGGCCGAAGAGTACGCCCTGCAAATGCCCGGCGCGAACTTCACCCATGTCTTGATCCTCGACGACGACGCCGTGCTGCCGCCCGAGACGGTCGAGGTGCTCGCGAGTGCCATGGCGGGAAAACGGGCCGACCTTGCTTACTCGCTGGTCACCGGGGAAGAAGGCCACGTCGGTTGGTTACCCGGTCTGCAGGATCGCTCCTCGGGCCTGCGCGATGCCTTCGACGGTACGCCGGAAGAGTTCCGGGCGCGCTTCGGCGCGGAGCCCCGCGAGTTCGCCTGGGCGCAAGGCATCTGCCTGCTCGTCGCGCGGGAAGCGCTCGAGCGGCTGGGAACGCATCGGGCGGATTTTTGGGTGCGGGGCGAAGACCTCGAGTTCAGCCTGCGCTTCACCGAGCACGGCAGCGGCATCCTGGTTCCCGGTGTGGCCGTGCAGCATCTGCCCCCGGCGGAAAACACCGCGCTTTCCCGGGAAGCGGAGTATCTGAAACATTGCGCCCTCGTGCAAAATATCGCCTACGTCGGGTTCCGCCTTTCCCATGGTCATCGCATCGCGTGGACCATCGCCGGCGCGTTGCGCCGCTTTTTCCGGGTTTGGTCGTGGCCGGCCTTCGGCGATGCCCTGCGCGCCCTCTGGCGAGGCGCGGTGCTGGGTGAACCGGCTGGCGCCGGCACAGGCCTCACCTTCCGTGCCCGCTTCGCCGCGCTGCCGCGCTCCTCGCCATGAAGATCGAGCGTTTCAATGTGCTCGGCGTCGCCTTGCACGCCATGAATCTCCCCGTTGCCACGGAGGCGGCGCTGGAAGCGGTTCGCGAACGGCGCAAGGGCTACGTCTGCGTCACGGGCGTGCATGGTGTGACCGAGGCGCAAAACGATCCCGCCTTCCGCGCCATCCTCAATGCCGCCTTTCTCAATACCACCGATGGTATGCCGCTGGTCTGGTTGGGACGACACGCCCAAGGTCGCTGGGTGGACCGCGTCTACGGGCCGGACCTGATGCTGGAGATCTTCCGCGCCACGCAGTCCACGACCACCCGCCATTTCTTCTATGGCGGCGCGCCCGGTGTGGCCGATGAGCTGAAAGCCCAGCTGGAAGCGCGCTTCCCCGGCGTCACGATCTGCGGAACGTATTGCCCACCATTCCGTCCTCTCAATGCCACCGAGGAAGCCGACCTGCAGCGGATCGTCCGCGAGGCCCGGCCGGACATTATCTGGGTGGGACTGAGCACGCCCAAGCAGGAGCGGTTCATGGCCGAGTACCTCTCGAAGCTGGACACCACACTGATGTTTGGCGTCGGAGCCGCCTTCGATTTCCACGCCGGCCGCATCTCCCAAGCCCCCCGCTGGATGCAGCGCTCGGGCCTGGAGTGGTTTTACCGGCTGTGCTCCGAGCCGCGCCGGCTCGGGCGCCGCTATCTGGTGAACAACCCGCTCTTTCTCTGGCGCATTTTCGGGCAATTGTCGGGTCTGCGTAAATATCCGCTTGAAGGCGTGCCCGCGCCGTAGAGAGTGACGCTCCCATCCCCCGCAATCCGTACCCGTATGAGCAAAATCCTTGTCTGCGGCGCCGGTGGTTTTATTGGCGGTCACTTGATCGCCGATCTGCGCCGCCAGGGCCATACCGACCTCCGAGCCGTCGATAAAAAGCCGTTGTCCGAATGGTATCAGCGTTTCGACGACGTCGAGAACCTGCAGTTGAACCTCGAGCACCTCGAAGACTGCGAGAAAGCCGTCGAAGGCTACGACACCGTTTACAACCTCGCCGCCGACATGGGTGGCATGGGCTTCATCGAGCTGAACAAAGCGCTCTGTATGCTCAGCGTGTTGATCAATACGCACCTGCTGCTCGCCGCGAAAAAGTTTGGCGCCACACGCTTCTTCTTCTCCTCGAGCGCCTGCGTTTACAACGCCGACAAGCAGCGCGACCCGAACGTGACCGCGCTGAAGGAAGAAGACGCCTACCCCGGCCTGCCCGAGGATGGCTACGGCTGGGAAAAGCTTTTCAGCGAGCGCATGTGCCGCCATTTCCGCGAGGACTTCGGCATCCAGACGCGCGTGGCCCGCTACCACAATGTCTACGGCCCCAACGGCACCTACGATGGCGGCCGCGAAAAGGCGCCCGCCGCAGTGTGCCGCAAGGTCATCAACGCCAAGCTCAGCGGCAAACACGAAATCGAGATCTGGGGCAGCGGCGAGCAGACCCGCAGCTTCATGTACATCGACGACTGCCTCCACGGCACGCAGACCTTGTTGAACAGCGACTTCATCGAGCCGATCAATATCGGCAGCAACGAGCTCGTATCCATCAACCAGCTCGTGGACATCGTCGAAGACATCGCCGGTGTGAAGCTGCAGCGGAATTACAACCTGAGCGCGCCCAAGGGCGTGAACGGACGCAACTCCGACAACACGCTCATCCAGAAAGTCTTCGGCTGGCAGCCGGGCACCCGCCTGCGCGATGGCATGGAGAAGACCTATCGCTGGATCTACGACGAGATGACCAGCGGCCGAGCCTCGGTGGTCAACCGCTCTTAATAGGTCGCATACGTCCTATCGGACCTATCCTGTCGCAGGATAGCGAAACGCCGGCTGCGCGCATCGAAAGCGGGTGCGCTGCGGGTCGTCTTCCCCGGCGTAGACATCGTACTCGATCGGCCCGCTGCGGTAGGCGCCTGCCAACAGCTTTTCCACGTGCCGCGCACCGCGCAACACCGGCGTCGCCGCGCGCATCCAGAGCGGCAAGGCCTGTTGCGCGCGAGCGGTCTCCACGCGGGCTGCTTGCTGGGCACTCTGGTTGCCACCCGTGAACGTAAAGGCCGAGAGATACTCGGGCACATAGGCGAACCGATGACCCCGTTCCAAAGCCCGCGCGATCCACAGGCCATCCGCGATCGTCTTCACGCTTTCGTCGAGCCGCATCCCTTCGCCCAGGACGCTCCGGCGGAAAAAGATCGCACACGTGAAAGCGTAGAGATGATCGGTCAAAATCATCGCCCGTCGCAGTGGCGTGATCTTGCGAAAGGCGAGCAACTGCAACGCGGGATCGAGCACGAGGAAATCGCCTGCCACGAAATCCGCCTGCGGATTTTCGGCAAAGGCCCGCTCCACGCGCGCCAGCGTGCCCGGCAGATATTGCTCGTCGCAATTCAACCACGCGCAAATGTCGCCCGTGGCGCGGGCCAGCCCGCGATTGAGCGCTTGGTACATCCCATTGTCCGCTTCCACGAAAAGCTGCACCGCCGGCTGCGCGCGCGCCCACGCTTCCAGCTCCGGCCCCGTGCCGGCGTCCTGCACGATGTGCTCCATGCTCACGCCTTGATCCGCCACCGAGCGCACGCAGCGCTTCAGCCACGGGAGCTGGCGGAAGCTGGGCGTGACGATGGAAAATTTCACGGAATCCATTTGCGCACACCGGCAGGCTTTCCAGCAATCTCGCATTCGGCTAATTCCTCCATGCCCCCATGAAGCTCCTCGTCTTCGCCCACACGCCTCCGCCGCACCACGGCCAGAGCTACATGGTGAAGCTCATGCTCGACGGCCTCGGCGGCGACCGCCGGCGCGCCCCCCGCGATGCCAGGCCGGGAGACATCGAGTGTTATCATGTGAATAGCCGTTATTCCGATGCCTTCGAGGACATCGGTTCCTTCCGCGTGGAGAAGATGTGGCTCGTGTTGCGCTATTGCCTCGAGGCGATCTGGTGTCGTTTCCGCTATGGCGTGCGCACCTTTTATTACGTGCCCGCGCCGGGCAAACGGGCCGCGCTCTATCGCGATTGGGTGGTGATGCTGCTCTGCCGGCCTTTCTTCCGCGACTTCGTGCATCACTGGCATGCCGTGGGACTCGGCGATTGGTTGAGCTCGCACGGCACCTGGCTGGAACGCCGGATGACCCATTGGCTGCTGGGCCGCTGCTCGCTTGGCATCGCGCTGGCCATCCCGAGCATGCGCGATGCGCTTTGGTTCCGCTCGCGCGATGTCCAGATCGTGCCCAACGGCATTCCCGACCCGTGCCCGGATTTTGAGGAAGACGTCCTACCCTATCGCCGGGCGAGGGTGGAAGCACGGCGCCGGCTGCTCGCCGGCCAGACGCTTTCCGAAGCGGAACGGACCGCGGCCGATGGCGACCCCGAAGTTTTCCACGTTCTCTATCTCGCGCATTGCACACGGCAAAAGGGACTCTTCGACACCCTCGAGGCTGTGGCCGCGGCCAATGAAAAGCTGCTGCAGGAAGGTTCACCGCTACGCTGCCGTCTCACCGTGGCCGGCGCGTTTCTCGATCCTCGCGAGGAGACTGAATTCCAATACCGCGTGGCCCAACCCGATCTTCTGGGAAAAGTGCACTACGCCGGCTTCGTGGAAGCGGAGGAAAAGCGCTCACTGCTCTACTACAGCGATTGCCTTTGTTTCCCGACGTTCTATCACGCGGAAAGTTTCGGCCTGGTCGTGGTGGAGGCACTCGCGGCAGGATTGGTCGTCCTCACCACACGCTGGCGCGCGCTCCCCGATCTGTTGCCCGCCGATTATCCCGGGTTCGTCCCCATCGAAAATCCCGCGGCCCTTTCCCGCGCGCTCGTCGCCGCTTTCCAGTGGGATGCGACCGATCTGCGCGCGACTTTCCTCGCGCAATTCGTCGAGGGCAGCTACGTGACGGGCCTCGCACGGGCATTGCACACGGTGGAGGAAAAGAGCCGCGCTGCTTGAGTTGAATCCCCGCGGTTCGGCAGATCGGACCGAGCGGCGGCGAATCTCGATCCCATTCAGCCTGCCGGTGGAAGCTCCTGTGTCGTCGCTTGCTCCTGGGCACTCCGGATGATCTGTGCAGGATTGCCCGCCACCACGGCACCCGCCGGCACATCCTTCACCACGACGGCCCCCGAACCGACAACCGCATCGTCGCCGATGTGGATGGGGCCGAGGATCACGCTGTGCGCGCCCACACTGACTCGATCGCCGAGGGTGGGTGCCCCGCTCAGCGTGCCGTCGCGCGAGATCTTCACCCCGAGCGTGGTGCAATGCCGCAGCCAGCAATCGCGCCCGAGCACCGTGCCATCATGGATCACGAGGCTTTGCCCGTGATCGATGCGCAAGCCGGGACCGACCCGCGTTTTCCAAGGCAGCTCGATCCCGAGCAGCCATTCCACACCGATCCGGTAAAAGACACCGTAGACCACCCGCACGGGCCAGAGGATCGCCGGCCCGTGGCGCAACCAGTAGGCAGTCCGAAAGAGCACCATGATCAACCGCCCTTTCGGATTGGCCGCATTCGCTTTCCAGTCCTGGAAAATGGCTGCGCTCATGGCTGGGGGGAAAACGATGAACTCATGCAGGGAGACTGGATAGCTCGGGAACGAACCTGCTCCAAGCCTGCGATGAGTAATTACCTCAACCCAGAAAAGGATGCGCCGCTCGCGGCGGCCTTCACGTCGTTTTCTCCCGGAGCGCGCGCAGGATCAAATCGCGCACTTCCTGAGCCACTACTGGCACAGGGCGGGCACAGTTGACGACGCTCCCGCCTGGCAGTGTCCTGACCAATTCCCGATAGGAGACGACCTGCCGTTGCGTTTCTTCCAATGTCACCTCGCGTTTCCTCGCTTGCAGGACCTCGGCTGGGGCGTCGAGAAGGATGACCAGCCTGGGTTGCGGCATGAGCCCGGCGAACCAGCGCGCGAGGTTCATCGGTCCACCGTAACGATAGCGACGGGGATCCACGAGCAGATCGAAGAAGCACCGGTCGAACAGGCAAAAGGTGAGGCGGGCGGAAAGTGGGACGATGCGTTTCCAATAACCCAGCCACCAATCGGCCAGCAGGAAGCCCAGCTTGAGCAGCGAAACGGGCACACTGCGTGGGGCCTTGCCGTGTGGGTCGGTGACGGGGCCAGCCTCGGGATTGCCGGGTTTCAAGACGGCGGGCCGCCAATGGAATATTTTGCGACGTGGAATGGTCGGCTCCAGCAGGGCGCTCACCGCCTCCAGCACCGTCGACTTGCCGCTGCCGTCGGGCCCCAGCACAGCCACCCAGGGCAGGGGAGGGCGGAAGCGCAGGCCGAGCTCCATGGCAATGTGGTGGATCAAACCTCCAATCGTCCCTAGTGGCCGACGGAGCACCGCGCGCATCCATAAGGCTTTTCGCAATGCGCCTACATCCTGTGCGGCATCGGCATACTTCTTCTGCTCCGCGAGCTCGAAAAGTCGCTGGCCCTCCGTTGCACCAAATGTCTGCGCGAGCAATTGCCGAAATGCCGGGGCATTCTCGGCCAGGACGAGTTCGATCAAAGGCTCGCAGCCGGGCTTGTAGATCCTTCCCCAAATCGGCGGGCGCAACCAGAAGAGCAGCGCGTTGGACGCCGCGTCGGCCACGCGGAGGCCATCGGCGGTCGTACGGCCGGCAGCGATGGTTGCCTCGGTTTGCAGCACTGCCGCACCGCGCCATTCGATGCGGGGGATGAGATCGATGTGGCCCCACTCATAAAAGCGGCCGTAGCGCGCGCGGAAGAGCGGGGGCCCTACTTCGCGAAGGAGCGAAGCCTCCGCCGCGGCGGGATCGCCGACGAGGATGTCGAGGTCGCCGCCACTGAGCAGCGTGCCGATGGGGTCCGCGGTCTTGAGCAGGACGGCGTTGTCGAGCTGGCGAAGCCAGCGCAACACGTCCGCCTGCCAGGCCGGTGGCGCGCTCATGCTTTGCTTCGATCCTTTTTCAGAATCAGCGTGCCGCGCTCGGTGAGATACTTCCACTCGATCTGCAGGAGATAGAGCTTCTCTTTGATCTTGCGCAGCCAGCGCGGGTCGCTCGTGAATTGCCCGCGCACGAAGCGGATCTCCTTGGTGAAGGGTTCGCGCTTGGAGACGGACTTCGAGTCCGGATGGACTCGAAACGTCGAGAGCGGATGGGGGAGATGGACGAACTGATGCGGATAGCGCTGGCCGATGCGCAGAAACAAGTCCCAATCCATCGCGTAGTGCAGATCGAGATTGAGCCCGCCGACTGCTTCGTAAGCCTCGCGGCGCCAGAAAGCCGACGGCTGCGGAATCATGAGATACGCGTAGAGCGCGATGTTGAAATCGAAGCTCACCTTGGGCTTCAGCACGCGGCGGCCATCAGGGTAGAGCACGTAGTAGTCGCCGTAGACGAGCATGACGTCGGGATTTTCCGCAAAGACGCGGGCCACGCGCTCGAGGGCGCCGGGCTCGAGCGTGTCGTCGGAATTGAGCCAGCCGAGAATGTTCCCTTGCCCCCGGTGGAAGCCGCGATGGATGGCATCGCTTTGGCCTTTGTCCGGCTCCGATTCCCAATACGCGAGCCGGTCGCTGTAGCGGCGGATGATCTCCGCGGAGCCATCAGTCGAGCCGCCATCGAGCACGATGTATTGCAGCCCCGGCACGTCCTGCGAGAGCACGCTCTGCATGGTGGCCTCGATGTAGGACGCCTGATTGAAGCTGGGAGTGACGATGCAAAATTGCTCGGGCATGGGGAAAGCGACGGCTAAGGCTGCATGATATCCACGGGCCCGGCGATCTCATCGAGAATTTCCTCCCAACGCCGCCGAAAAGCTTCCCGCGAACATTCCTGCTCCACGCGTTGCTGTACGGCATGGGAAAGCTGCTGGATGGCCTCGGTGGACATAGCCAGGCATTCCTCCATCGCGCGCGTCACGCTGTCTACGGTGAGTTCCTCGATCAACCGCGACTCGGGCCAGCGGCTACCGCAATAGTGGCTGATCACCGGAATCAGCCCGCCGTGAGCACATTGGATGATACTACCCGGCGAACCTTCCGAGGCGGATGGCAGGATGGCGAACGCAGTATCGGCCAGCAGGCGTTGAAATTGTGCGGAGCGGATGTTGATGCGGCCGACGGGGAAGACATTTGGCGATTCGAAAAGCTCCTTGTGGTAGAGCGCGCCGAAATCTTTTTCCGTTTTGAAATAGCTGCAAACATAGATGCGCGCCTGCGGGAGCCGTTGAGCTGCTTCCAGCAGAAGATCGAGCCCCTTGTGCACTTGCGAGCCGCTGGCGAGGAAGAGGAATCCCGTTTTCGCTCTCCCCCAGTCTTTTTTCTGCGGCTGTGGGATTTCAAAGGGCCAGTTATTAAAGGTGCGGACGGGGCCGCTGAAATTGCGGCTCCATCCTTCCGCCACCATGGCGTCGCCAAACGCCGCGATTGCATCCGCATGCTGCAGAAAGGTGAGATTCTCCGATACGTCGCGGAAATGGGACAACGAGCCTTTTCGTCGGCGACTGACTTCATCGTGTCGCCGGCGGCTGATGGCATTGTGCACCTGCGGAGCCTGGGTGGTGGCAAGGCAAAGGTAGCGAGCCCCAGCCGGCTTGGCGACGCGCAGAAAGCGATCATCGAAGCGGTGAGAAATGATCAGGTCGTAGGGACGATCGACCGTGAATTGCTTGTTTTTATAATGGACCACATCGCACGCATACCCGCGCTCTTGCAGAAGCAGCGCGATGTCCCGCGCCTGGTGCAGATTTTGATGCGACGATTTCTTGCGCCAATATTCCAGCGGGTTCCACCATTCGTTGAGGTACAGCAGGAGCGCGCGCTGGGCGACTTTCTGCCGCACCAATGGTGGCAATTGGATGACACGACCGCGCCCCGACAGGCGCCACCAGGCTCGTTGCAGCAAGTTAGGCATTAACAACGGAACCTAATCGGATTGAGCCGAAACCGGGGCATTCGTTTCATCGGGGCGACGATGGTCGAGAGGGTTTTTTCACGAAAGTAAATTCCAGATGAATTCGTTGTAGCACGGGGCGTTTTCCGTTGCGCTGAATGTCTATTGGTGAGACTTCTCGAAACGATGAAACAGCTCGTCAAGAAGCTTTTGCTTCGCTCCGGTTATCAAATAAGCAATTTGCAAATTCGCCATCGCGATATCTTCGCCGACCAGGAATTTGCGAACGTTTATTCCCGGGCTCGTGAAAGCACCGCCACTCCTGTGGAGGGGATCTACGCGCTCTATACCCTCACGCGCTACCTGGCCGGGGCGGGCGTGCCGGGTGCGCTGGTCGATGGCGCTGCCTGGAAGTGTGGTGGAACGATTGCGATGCTCGAGACGCTCCGCACCATCGGGAAGACCGATCGGGAAGTTTTCGCCTTCGATCTCTTCGATCAGCCCGACCGCCAGGGGAAGTGCTACTGGGACGCAGTGGATTTCCAAGCGGTGAAGGAACGGGTTTACAAACGCGACTATCCGAAGGAGCAAATCCAACTCGTAGCCGGAGACATCCTGGATACGGTGCCCGGGAGGGCTCCTTCGCAGATCGCCTTGTTGCGGATGGATGCAGGGCGGGCCGAAGTGACCCGGCATTTGTTGCGCGAATTGTATCCCCACGTCAGTCCCGGAGGGTGCGTGTTTGTGAATGACTACGGATCTTATTTCACGGAATCAGGCAAGGCGGCAGAAGAGTTTTTGGCCACGCTGAATCCGCGCCCTCTCGTGCATCGTGTGGATCAGTATTCCCGTTACTGGCTGAAGTTATAATCTGGAGGCGTTCCGGTCGGCCCATCGATCAAAGCATGGGCATAGAACACGTGTGCAAGCCCGCCCGAATTGCGGCGGAATTCCGCGCTGGCCGGGGCTGGAGGGGCTAACGGCTTTTCAGCCGGTAAGCCTCCCAGGCAGACGGTTCAAACGACGTATCCTTTTGATAGTTTTCCAAAACAAACGTGTAAAAACTCTCCAGAGAGGCCGGGACCGAATATCCGCTTTCCGGTGACCAGTTTGCCCGGCGTTTTCCGTCAATTGGCGGGATGATGGAATTCGAGCTAGACGTGTCGATAATTATGACCGGACGACTCTGGGAGATGGAATGAACGAATTCGGCAATCCGCGCCTCGTTCGCGTAACCGGTTGTGAGTAGCGGATATTGGTAGGCGTATCTCGTTCCTGCCGGTCGCTTGGTGATGAAGTTTATTACTGGTTCCGCTCCCCAGAGCAGGACCGCTTCATGACTAGTGCTATTCCGCAGGACGTAACTGACAACCTCGGCCGGAAAATATTTGCGCTGATTGTTATGCCAGCGCACGACGGAGATAACGCCGACTGAAAATTGCGGCAGCGCCATCGCGATCGCAACAACGATGACGGCCCAGGACCGTCTGCCGGAGGGCGCCATCGACGTATGGTCACGGTTATTGTATCCAGCCAAAATATGCCAGGCGATGAAACCACCGCATAACGAGAGCGGCGTGAGCCACGTTGTGAAATAGTGCAGGTATGGTCTGCCGGACAAGCTGCTGAACGGAACCTCGATAGCTAGCCACGCCAATGCGAAAAACGCCAGGCGGGTCGGACGCCCAACAAGAGGGGCGGAACGCATTCTCTGCCGGAATAAAATGAATACCGTCCCGACAGCGGTAAAGATCGCGCCATTCAGAATGAGATAGTGCTTCATTCCGGCGGCGACGGCATGAAGCTTCGACAGGGGTGAGCTCGCCGAATACGCCGTATTGAAACGGAAAACCTGGTCGATGAGATCCGGGATTACCTTTTGAACGGCAAAAGGAGTTAAGGCGACGGCAAGAACCAGCACGCTCCCCGCGCCCAAGGCCACGCATCTGCCGAAAACGGCCTGCCACTCCCGTTCTTTTAAATAGGACAACAAAAAGAGGCCGCCTACCACGCCGATCCCGATCATATTCGGCCGGAGGAGAAAACAGAATGCTGTCGCCGCACCGCAGAGCACACATTGCCAGATCGCCGGGAGGCCTCCCCGACGCAAAAGACACCATGCCCCGAGACATTGAAAGGGAAGGGCATACTCCTCAGTCAGATCGCCATTTTCCAGAAATGGACTGGCCGCCGAAATAAATACCACGACCCCGAAGCCTGCTGCTAAACGGCTATCGAGATAGGTCGCCAAGAGTCGGTAAAGAAGCGCTGCCGCGATCGCAAAGGATAGGGCCTCCAGAATTAGTACGCCGCTAACATGGCCGTTGCCGAGCCACAGGCCGCATGCATTGATCCAGTGGATCAACGGGGGCTTATGGTCCCAGATATCCCGATAAAGTGTGTCGCCATCGAGAATTCTTTGCCCGGCATACAGGTACACGCCAGCATCCCTGTTCGGCAACGGATTGAGTGCCGGAAGCAGCGGGACCATCAGCGAAGCGAAAAGAACCAACAGGAATAAGAAACACCCTAACTGCTTTGCGGACATAGGAATCCCAATGATTCGTTTACTTGAGACCGCGCAATTGCCGGATTAACTCGAAAGCTTTCTCGCCAAACTTGCCCAAAGGCACACTCGGTTCCCCGCCGTAACGCTCCCGAAATCGAATCGGGACAGTGCCATGCGCAATTCCCGCAGTGCGACGCAAAAGCACCGCGAGGGCCACATTGCACAGGAAAAAGTCAGCACCGATTCGGGTCAGCGCTGGCTCGATCGCTTTTGTCTGCATTAGCCGGTACGGCACATTCGCATCGATGCACCACACTCCACAGGCCGCGAAAACGACTCCTTTTAGGACGAGGCTGGCGATCACCCGTCGCCAGCCGTCATCACGACGAATGCGCTTGCCGTAGATGACCTGAAAATTGCTCCGCATGCGCCAGAACCGGAAAAAATACTCGGAGTCGCATTGTCCGTCAGAGTCGATTTGCAAAACGAACGGTATCCCGCGCTCGACAGCGATTCCGTAGCCGCGCAGGCACGTTTGGCCATGTCCGCGATTTTCCTGATTCAGAATCTCCAGCCGGGTTCCAAATCTCTCCCGGAGGCGGGATAGCATACCGACGGTACCATCGGTAGAGCCATCGTTGATGACCAGGAAAACAAAGTTCTCCGTCCAATTCTCCAGTTCTTGAAACCATTCCGTGACGACTTTGCGGATCGATGCCTGCTCATTGTAAACAGGGAGGACGACGATCAGTTCTGGGGTCTCTGGAAGCATGCTGAAGCGCAGCGGAGGCTCGGTTTTCGTTCGCGAAATGAACTTTTGGGAAGCTCCTTCTACGGAATAGTATGGTGAAGTCGGAGCGCCCGACGCAGATCCGCCTCTTTTTCGCTGGAAACTGACACGCTGAGGCTGGAAGGCGTTTTAATCATGAAATGGGCGCGTATCTAGACAGCACGAATTTGAGGGGGCTAGTATATAAGTGGTGAAATGATTGGCAACGGCTCTAATCAACCATTCCTCGGGAACAGCCGCACGTCTCACTTTGACGATGGCCGAGCCCCGCTTTTCGTAAAAGTAAATTCCAGGTGAATTCCTCGCGAGCGCGGGTGTTTTCCATTGCCCTGGATGGCTATTGGTGAGACTTCTCGAAACGATGCATCGGGTGGATCAATATTCCCACTTCGGGTTGAAGTTATAACCTGGAGGAGGTCCGACCGGTTCCATCGATCAAAGCATGCGCATACCCGGCGCCCACGTATTTAGCTATTATCTGCGGCGCGCCCGCTATCGTTACCGCCAGAGGTTTACGGAAAAGGGGCTGGTGGGGCAATGGCACCTCCTCTGTGCCAAAACCGGGGCGGCGTCGCTGGCCGATCCCCAGCCGCAGACGATGAAAAAGATCATCGCCCCGCCGGACCGCTATTGGGCCGATCCGTTTGTCTGGCAGCGCGACGGGGCCTTTTTCATCTTCTGCGAGGAAATGCAGTTCGGGGCGAGGCACGGGCATATCTCGGCGGTGCCGATCGACGGCGAAGGGAATGTGTCCGGCCCCGCCATCCGGATCCTCGATCAACCCTATCATCTCTCCTACCCCTTTCTTTTCGAGCATGAGGGCGAGCTCTACATGCTGCCAGAGAGCGGATTCGCCAACGTGCTTAACCTCTACCGCTGCGTGGAGTTTCCGGCCCGGTGGGAACGTGCCCGGACGATTTTCGAAGGCGTGCAGTACTGCGATTCGACACTGCTGGAACACGATGGCCGCTGGTGGCTCTTCGCCACGGTGCGCAACCCCCGGCGCTTGCAGTTGCCCGAACACGATCTGCTCCTTTTCTCCGCGGAATCCCCGCTGGCCGAGCATTGGACCCCGCATCCACGGAATGCCATCGTCCAGGACTTCCGTCGCGCCCGCCCGGCCGGCCGCATTTTCCGCCATGATGGGCGGCTCATTCGCCCCTCTCAAAACTGTGGCGACCGGTACGGTGGATCGCTAAATCTGAATGAGATCGTCCGGCTGAATGCCGATGAATACGATGAGCGCCTGGTGCGCGAGGTCAAACCCGATGGGAACTCGCGCCAGATCGGTCTCCATCATATCGACTGGCACCAAGGGGTCCTGGTGATGGATATGCAGCGGCTTGTCCCGGCGAGCGAGGTTACCTATAGCGCAATTACGGTGGATACGCCTCCTGCCTGAGGTCGGCGCCAGCGCGACAGGGGATTAAATCTCCGTGCCTTGCGGGAAGCGGCGATAGATGCGGCTGCGATTGACGCCCAACAGGCGGGCGGCTTCTGCCACGTTGCCATGGGTTTGTTCCAGCGCGCGCTGGATGAGCACGCCCTCGGCTTCCTCGAGATTTAGTGGCAGATTGCCCGTCGCGGCGGGCGGCGATGGGCGGGACTCGCGGACAGGTCCGGCCGGACTTGGCATAGCGGAGACCTGCACGTGCTTCCGCTCGATGAATTTGCCGCCGCTGGCGATGAGGGCGCGTTCGATCAGATTTTTCAATTCGCGCACGTTGCCGGGGAATCCGTAGGCGGTCAGCCAATCGAGGGCGTCGGGTGTAAACTCGGGGGCGGCCATGCCCATCTCCTCGGAGAAGAGCTGCAGGAAGTGCTGGCAGAGGAGTGGGACATCCTCGGGACGCTCACGTAGCGGCGGAGTCTGGACGATAAAACGAGCGAGGCGGAAGTAGAGGTCCTGCCGGAATTCGCCGGTGCCGATCCTGGCGGCGAGATCGGCATTCGTGGCGCTGATGACCCGCACATCGACCCGCTTCGATTGCGCCGCGCCCACCGGCGTGATCTCGCCATCTTCCAAAACACGGAGCAGCTTGGCCTGCAATGTCGCGGGCATGTCGCCGATCTCGTCGAGAAAGAGCGTGCCGCCATCGGCCAGCTCGAACCAGCCCTTGCGGTCGGACGTTGCGCCGGTGAAGGAACCTTTCAAATGGCCGAAGAGCATCGACTCGGCCAATTCGGAGGGGATGGCCACGCAATTCACGGGAATGAACGGCGCACCCGCCCGCGGACTTCCGTGGTGGATGGCGCGCGCGACGAGCTCCTTGCCCGTACCGCTTTCGCCGGTGATGAGCACGCTGGTATTGGCGAACTGATGCAGCCGCTCGATGTCCTGGAGGATTTTGCGGATGAGCCGGCTCTGACCGATGAACCCCGCCAGTCCCCAGCGTTGCGTTTCGCGCGCAGTGAGCGTGGAGAGACGCGAGTCCGCTTTCTCACGCGCATCCTCCGCCACACGGCGCCGTGTGACCTCCTCCTCGAGCTCCGCATTCTTGCGCTGCAGCTCACGCGTGAGCCGGCTGATCTTGAGATGCGTCTCGACGCGGCCCACCACTTCATCCGCCTGGAACGGCTTCAGGATGTAGTCCACCGCGCCCACGCGAAAGCCATTCACCACACTCGCGGTTTCCTGCTTCGCCGTGATGAAAAGCACGGGAATTTCACGCGTGGCATCCTCGGCCTTGAGCTCGCGGCAGATGGCGAAACCGTCCCGGCCCGGCATGACCACATCGAGCAGGATCAAGTCGGGTAGCGCCTTCGCGGCGATCTTGAGCCCGGCCTCGCCTCCCGGCGCGGCGAAGATTTCGTAGCCGCGTGGCTCGAGCGCCGCGGTGAGCAGGTCGAGATTGGCGGGCGTGTCGTCGATGATGAGAATCTTTTCGCGGCTCATGCGGCAGGGGTGGCCTTTCCATTGGGCGCAACGGCAATTTGCGCGGTGATTTTCTGGATCATTTCCATGTCGTAACTGGCTAGGAACTCACGCAGGTGTTCGGCGAGCCGCCGCCCCGGGGCGCCGGTTTCCTCCATCTCGCGGAGGCAGCTTTTCAGGACCGTGGCGCTGTGCAATTCAGCCGCCATCATCACGCGTGTCACGAGTTCCTCCGGAAGGACGATGCTGCCGAGATCCTGCAGCGGTGCGCGTTCGGCATCCTCGGCCGGCGCCTTGTAATCGAAATGCACGCCGAGGAGATTCCGCAGGCATTCATAGAGGCGCGCGCTGCGGAAGGGCTTGGCGATGAAATCATCACAACCCGCCTTGAGATACATTTCGCGTTCGTGGGCGAGCGCGGAGGCGGACATGGCCACGACCTTCAAGCCTTCCGCGCCGTAGTCGCTCACGATGCGCCGGGTGGCCTCCAGTCCGTCAATCTCCGGCAGGCGCATGTCCATGAAGACGATGTCGGGATGCGAGACGGAAACGGCTTCCAGCGCCTGCCGGCCATTTTCCGCCAGCACGATCTCGCAGCCGATCGCAGCGAGCAATGCCGAGAGCACTTCGCGATTCTCGCGAATGTCATCCACGATGAGCGCGCGCACTTGCGAGCCTGGCGCGAGGTGCTCGACCTCGCGCATTTCCGCCGCCGCCGAGGAACGCGAGGCCGTGGCCGGCAGCGAGAGCGTGAAGAAAAACGCCGACCCCGCACCAGGATCCGAGCGCACGTCGAGCGTACCGCCCATCAGGTCCACCTGCCGCTTCGCGATGGTGAGCCCGAGGCCGGTGCCGCCATGGCCGCGCGCGCCGGGCCCTTGCTGGAAGGGCTTGAAGATGGTGGCCAGCGCTTCCGCGGGAATGCCGATTCCCGTGTCGCTGACCTCGAATCGACACGCATCGCCCTCGCCGCGCTCCAGCCGCAGGGTGACCCGGCCGCGCTGGGTGAATTTCACCGCGTTGCCGAGCAGGTTGATGAGCACCTGCCGCAATTTCCCCACATCCCCGCGGACGGGGAGTGCGCGCAATCCATCGAGACCTTCCACGCGCAGGCCGAGCTGTTTTTCCTCGCACGGATGCTGGAAGAGCGCAGTGAGCTCGCGCACGAGCGCCACGAGATCGAAATCCGCCGTGTCCAGTTCCATGCGCCCGGCGTCGATCTTCGAGAGATCGAGGATTTCATTGATGAGATGCAGGAGGTGATCGCAACTGCTGGAGATGGTGGCGAGGGCATCGCGTTGGAAGGGATGGAGCGAGCCGTCGCGCAGCAGGATCTGCGAGTAGCCGAGGATGGCATTCATCGGCGTGCGGATCTCGTGGCTCATGTTGGCCAGGAATTCGGACTTCGCCCGGCTGGCCGCCTCGGCGTTGGTCTCCGCGCGCTTGCGAATCTCCACCTCGGCGAGCAGCGCGGCATTGGATTGCGCGATCTGCGCGGCGCGGCGGGCATTGTTCCAGAGGAAGGCCGCGACTGAGAAGGTGAAAATCAGGCCGGCGAGGAGGGCGGCGCTCGATTGCCAGGAGAGCGCCGTGGCCGTGAAGGCCGCGGTCGGCGTGAAATGCAGAATCCAGCGGCGGCCCGCTGCCTCGAGCGCGATATCCCACACTGGCTCGATGGAGGTGACGTTCTTTCCATAGAGCACGCTCCCGTCCGCCGCATCGGTGATAGTCGCCGCGAGTCCCTTGGCCTCTGTAGGGCGCAACGCGGATGAAACGAGGTCGCCCACGCGAAAGACCGCCACGGCAAAACCGCGCAGCTGGGCACGTCGCCCCTCCGGTGAGGTGGGCGCGCCCTGGTAGAGCGGCTGGAAGACGAGGAAGCCGAGCTGCGAGCCCGGCTCCTGCGCCAGGCGCAACGAGGGCGTGGCGATGACCTCCCCGGAATCTCGCGCCAGCTCCAGGGCATGCCGGCGGCGCGGTTCGGATCCCACGTCGAAGCCGAACGCAGCCGCATTCTTCTGCAACGCTTCCAGATAGAAGACCGGGAAATACTCCTCCCGTGCCGTTGCCGGGATGAGCGTCGCTTCATCCTTCTCCTCGGTGAAGTGGAAATTCGGAAAACCATCCTCGTGTGCGCGCCGCTCCCATGCCTCCCGTTCGGACCCCGCCACGCGCGGATCCCAGGCCAGCGCCTGCAGTTCCGGTTGTCGCGCCAGCGCGCCCTTCACGAAGCTGGCGAATTCCTGCCGGGTCACTTCGCCACGGGTTTCATAAAGGGCGGAAATGGCGTGCAGCACCTCCATCGAGCGCATGATCTGCCCGCGCAATACCTCGGCGCGGTCCTGGGCCACCTGCCGCACCTGCTCCTGCGCCTCGCGCCGCTCCCAGTGACGCAACAGCCCGGCGACGATCAGCGAAAGGGCAATCCCGATCGCCAGCGCCAGCAGGGCGGGCATCTTGCGGGGTGGCGCGGTGGGGTCGGGCATGAAGACCTCCGCGCGAGAGCATTCATGGTGCCACTGGGCTTTTACGGTGTGGTTACGGAGGAACGCGGGAGCGAAGCGGGCGGCAGCGGCGGGGAGATGGTGAGTTTTTTCGGGCGGCAGGAGCAAAACGGCACAGGGGTGGGAGTTAGGTCATCCTTTCCTTCACATGGCATCCCGCTCAGGAACGATGCAGTCGAATTAGCCACGGATGAACACGGATGAAACACGGATTGAGCAACTCCGAAGCGAAGGCGGAACGTGCTGCGGCAGCCCTTTTGGTGACCGGATTTCGCCCACCTTTCCGCTTATCATCTCATCCGTGTTTCATCCGTGTCCATCCGTGGCTAAATCTTCTTCGTTCTGGCCGACTCACACAGAGCCGAGGGATGACATACCAGAAGGAGCGGCTCCAAAATATTTGGGGTGCTGACGGAGCAGCGCCTCCAGCAAGCCGGCGTAGGCAAGATCGGGGCAAAGAGGTCGCCCGGTCGCGGGCTTATTGCTTGTACGGAGCGCCGCTACAATTTTATTGCGACACCGTCTCAATTACTGCTACTCTCCCCATCCCTCGATCATGTCTCACTCGTCTCCCAAGCCGGCTCTCTCCTTGGCTCGCGCCAAGGTCGGTGAGCGTTTACGGGTGGTGACCATTTGTCCGGATTGTCCTGAGTGCCTCCGGCTGAGGGAGTTGGGATTCCAGGATCGCGTCGAGGTGCGCAAGATTGCCGATGGCGCGGCGATCATTTGCTCCGTGATGGGCATGCGCGTGGCCATCGGTCGCGATCTCGGCGAGCACGTGCGTGTGGAGAAGATTGCCGCATGACGACGGAGGCCGGCGAATCCCTGAACAACCTTCCGCTCGGCCAGAAAGGCCGGGTCACCGGCTTTTCCCTGCCGCCGGAGCAACGCCAGCGCCTGCTGGAAATGGGCCTCACCGTCGGCGCGCAATTCGAGGTCGTCCGCTTCGCTCCCATGGGCGACCCGATCGATATCAAGGTGCGCGGCTACCATCTTTCCCTGCGGAAAAGCGACGCCGCAGGGGTGTTCGTCACCCGCCTCTGAGTCATGTCCAGTCCCGCGACCATTTCCGCTCCTCCGCCGTCTCGTGATGTCACGCGCCACGTGGCCATCGCCGGCAATCCAAACTGCGGCAAAAGCACCATTTTCAATGCCCTGACCGGCCTGCGGCAAAAGGTCGGCAACTACCCCGGCGTGACCGTGGAGAAAAAGACCGGCCGCTTTTTCGGCAGCCACGGCGAAGCGATGGAACTCCTCGACCTGCCCGGCAGCTACAGCCTGCAGGTCCGTTCGCCCGATGAAGCTGTCGCCCGCGACGTGCTGCTCGGCCGCCAGTCGGATACACCGCGCCCGGACATCATCATTTGCGTGGTCGACGCGAGTAATCTCGAGCGCAATCTGTATCTCGTCGCGCAGATGCTCGAGCTGAATATCCCGATCGTCGTGGCGCTAAACATGGTCGATGTCGCGGAGAAGAACGGCATCGTCATCGACATCATGGCGCTGCGCGAAAAGATCGGCGTGCCGGTGATCCCCATGGTCGCTACGAAAGGCACGGGCCTCATCGAGCTGCGCCAGGCCGTTTCGCGCTCCCCGCTGCCTTCGCCGGCGATCTGCGCGCAGATGCCCATCGTGCTCGAGCGCGAGGTGATGACGCTGGCCAAGCAATTGCCCGTGGCCCAGGAAGTCGCCCGGGGCGAAGCGCTGCTCCTGCTCACCTTGCACGAGGCGGCGCTGGATGATGTCACGCATCACGACCGCGCCATCATCGAGGCCACCAAGGCCGCCCAACAGCGCCTGGTCACCGCCGGCATCGATCCCATCTCCGCGCCGGTGGATGCGCGTTACGACTGGATCGGCGGGATTTGCGCCGCCGCGCACCACACCGG
Source organism: Chthoniobacter sp. (assembly GCA_041287745.1). Lineage (GTDB taxonomy): Bacteria > Verrucomicrobiota > Verrucomicrobiia > Chthoniobacterales > Chthoniobacteraceae > Chthoniobacter. The sequence continues at coordinate 38,247 of JBGGMZ010000142.1, forward strand.
CGACAGCCATTTCGCCACTTCTATTTCCGACAAGCTCGACGGCTGGCTCACCCATCGTGTGTGGGGCTGGGTCGCCTTCCTCGGCATGATGGCGCTGATGTTCTTTTGCATCTTCACCATCGCCCAGGTGCCGATGGATTGGATCAAAGCCGGCGCCGATGCGCTCTCCAAATGGGTCGAGGGCCACATGGCCGAGAGCGACCTCCGCGGCCTGCTCACCGATGGCGTCATCGCCGGCGTCGGCGGCGTGGTGGTGTTCCTCCCGCAGATTCTCATTCTCTATTTCTTCCTCGGGATTCTTGAGGACACCGGCTACATGGCGCGCGCCGCGTTCATCATGGATCGGCTCATGACCAAGGCCGGGCTGCACGGGAAATCGTTCATTCCCATGCTCAGCAGTTTTGCCTGCGCCATTCCCGGCATCATGGCCACGCGCACCATCGAGAGCCGCAAGGATCGCCTCGTCACCATTCTCGTCGCGCCGCTCATGAGCTGCTCCGCGCGTATCCCCGTCTATACGATCATGATCGCCGTGCTCATCCCCGGGCACTCCTCGATGCAAAAGGCGCTCATCATGCTCAGCATGTATATCCTCGGTGCGGTCGTCGCTTTCGCCATGGCCTGGCTTTTCAAGAAGCGGCTGCTCAAGGGTGAAACGCCCATGCTGCTCCTCGAGATGCCACCCTATCGCCTGCCCTCGTGGAAAGGCGTGGCGCTCCGCATGTGGGAGCGCGCCGGTCTTTTCTTGCGCCGCGCCGGCACCGTGATTCTCGCTCTGTCCATCTTGCTGTGGGCATTGATGAATTATCCAAAACCGGCCAATACCGAAGCCACCAAATCCGAAGCGCTCGCGCAAAGTCTCGCCGGAAAAATGGGTCACACCATTCAGCCGCTGATCGCTCCGCTCGGCTACGACTGGAAGATCGGCATCGGTCTCATCGGCAGCTTCGCCGCGCGCGAGACCTTCGTCGGCACGATGTCGCAAATGTACAGCATCGAGAGCAAGGAAGATGAGGACATCGGGCCGCTGCGCGACAAGATGATCGCCGAGAAGCGCTCCGACGGTTCGCCCATCTTCACCCCGCTCGTTTGCATCGGCCTCATGGTGTTCTATGTTCTCGCCATGCAGTGCATCAGCACCGTGGCCATCGTGCGCCGGGAGACGAATTCCTGGCGCTGGCCGCTCTTCCAGATCGCCTACATGACCGGGCTCGCCTGGCTCGGCGCCTTCATCGTTTACCAAGGCGGCAGACTCCTCGGCTTCCACTAGCAGCGTTATGAATCCTCTCCTCGATCAACTCGCCGTCGCCGCCATCGTGAGCGGCGCGCTCGCCTTTTTCGTCGTGCGCTTCCTGCGCAAGCGCGCCGGCGGGAAAAATTGCGGGAGCGACTGCGGCTGCGGCACCTCCAAGGCAGGGAAAGTCGGCCGGTAGAGCCACTCCGAAGCAGCCTCTCGTCGAGAGAGTGTCCGCTTCGCCCTACATCGCGCTCGCGGAACAAGCGTGCGCTTCGCGGAGTGTTCATTGGCGAGTGGGGACACTCGCCCTACACCGCTTCGCGTGCTGTGACGCACCATTCCCGATCCCCAGCGAAACGATGCGGGAGAATTAGAGCAGTTTAAATAAAACTGTGGTTGAAACCGAGGCGCTGTAGCCACGGCGCTCTGCCGCCGTGTGGAGGACGGTGAACGACGAAAGCCTCGATGATCACCGCGTGCTTACGCCCGCGCCCCGACAGAGCGGGGCGACTACAGAAACTGCGAGTGACCACAGTTTAATTTAAACTGCCCCTAGCCACGGGAAAGCACGGATGAAGCAATCCGAGGTGACATCTGGCAGCGTGGTGACGCCCGCTTTTCAGAAACGGACTTCGCCTCCCTTCCGCTTCTGTTCTCTATCCGTGTTTCATCCGTGCCCATCCGTGGCTCAATTTTCCGTTTTCCGGCACCCTCTCTCTGCCTCCCCCTCTGCGCCCTCCGCGTCTCTGCGGTTGTCCCCACGGCACCGCGGACTTCTCCCCAAGCGTCGAATCTGCGTTTAAAAAATCCGCCTCCCGACCCTCGCCGGCCTCCAGGCGCCCGCACCCCCACCCCCCTATCCGCGCCCCTTCGCGTTTTCAAAGCTCCGCTACTTCGCCGCGCAATACGCCCGCCACCCCCCGTATTCACTGATCTCCCGCTGCCCCTCGCACAGGATCACCTCCGCCAGCACCCCCAGCGTCTCCTCCCCACTGGCCAGCTTCACCTTGCCGATCGACAGCCCCGCCGGCTCCTTCAGCAGGATCTCCCCCAACCCCGCCGGAGGCACACTCCACACCTCCACCGGCACCGACACCCCGCCACTGGCCACCCGATACATCCCCGGATGCCGGTCATTGATCGAAAAAATGCGGTAAGCCGGCACTGTGCTGTCCTCCCGGACAAAAGTCGCCCCCACCGAGAGCAAGTTCGGATTGAGCTCAAGACCCCGCATCAGGGTTCCATTAACCGCGAGAAGAATGGAGCTGGAGTTCGACATGGAGCCCCTTCTATCAGCCCCGCTTCTCTTTGGAAAGCCGAGGATGGCCGCAAAAAGGCGCAAAAGACGCAAAGGTCTCGGAGAGAACGTCTGTAGGGGACGCTGCCAGCTTCCCAACCACGCGCAGCGTTCCCCTTCTTCGATATGGGACCCGCTGTCGCGGAAGTTAGGAAGCCAACAGCTTCCCCTACAGGCACTACCGACTGCCACGCGTTCACCACGAAGCGACCAGCCGCCAGCACGCACCTGTAGCGGCGCCGTCCCCGGCGTCGGTCGCTTATCTCTGAAGATTTCCGACG
>JBGGMZ010000143.1:0-5833 GCA_041287745.1 Chthoniobacter sp.
TAGCTGCGTGGTCGCTGCCCTCAAGTGTCCCGGATGCGGGAGCGCTATACCGTCCGGCAACGCGGTCCAGACGTGTTCCTACTGCGGCAGCCGGCTCCGCCTCAGCGTCCCCAGTATGGCCGAGCCAACAACAGGACGCCCGACTGACGCGGAGGATCTGGAAAGCTTGCTGTCGGCGATTGACAATGGCTTCTTTGACACCTTGGATTTGACTTTGAACAGGGTGCTTCTTGATCAGCCAGAAAGTGGGGATATCTGGTTGTGTGCTGCCGTCGCCGCCATGGCTGCACCGAGATCGTTTGTTCCGGGTGCCGAGGGGGACTTCCTAAAAAAGGCACTCACCCTTCAATTTGACCGAGCTGTCGCCGAAAGGATTCTCGAGGCCGTCGTTCGCAGTAGCGTCCGGTTCGCGCGATCCCGGAATTTCTCAAAAGCGGCCGAGTGCCTCCGCTTTGCATATCGTATCGGAGAAGTTCCGGAGATGCCGGAAGTCTTTCGAAAGCTTTGGGAGGGGCATTGCCTTGAAAAGGCCATGAAGGGCGATTCGGATTCAACGATGGATGCGGAGCGGAGACTCCGGCTGCTTTCCAAAAGATTCCGAGAGGATCATCCGGAGTGGGACATTCCGATCATCGAATATGAGAAGAAGGCCGAACGTCGGTCTGGGGCAGACAACCGTGTCCAAGTGCAGCCCAAATCCGGCCCAGATTCCAGACCGAAGGAGCCTCGCACGTCCGCGATCGGGATCGCCGCTGGAATCATAATCAGCCTGCTGATGTCCGCTATGGGGGGTTACCTAGCGGCGACGGATGGTGGATGGTTGGGAATGACGTGCGTCTTCAGTGGCCTCTGGTTTCTTGTTCTCTGTATTCGCGAAGTGTCCAGACGGCAACGGAAGCCCCAGCACAAGTAGCGTCCGTCGCGTCTGGGACTTGACCGTCGAACGGCCCGAACGGGTGCCGCGCAGTGTCGCGCGCCCGCGCCCACGCTTTTGCGCGTACGTAAGCGTACCGGGAACGCCTTCCGGTTACCGTTCCTCGGTCAAGTCCAGAGGGCCGTTTGTGGGGCAGGTATTCCATTCCTCTTGCGCGCGCACGCGATTTCCTTTTGGAAGCATGTCAGGGCACGAATCTCGATGCTGCCCTGAAGAAGGAGAAGCTTGGACGCTAGAAGGAAAATTTCTCAGGGCTTGAAACCATCTTTGACACCGTCGCGAAAACCCTCTTGCCAAGCGTCGCTTCGACCCTCGCGTTTAGCGAGATTGTCAATCGTCCCTTCCGATGGTGCACCACCGCCACTTAACATAAGGTTCGTATACCGAAGTCCCTCGATGTGACCCGCTGCAAACCCTATTTTGTATTCCTGCTCGGTAGCTCCAACATATCCCCAGCCGCTTGGCACAAGTCCGGGATTCAGCCACCGAACTGCAGCCCACGCAAATTTCCCTATCAATGCGTCATGGAAGACAAAAAAAAGGGTGGGGACCAAAAGCCACAACCCAACACTGGCACCCCCCATTGGCGATTTCCGGGAGTGCCGTACGTTGTCAGCCGGCGGATGAACCGCGCTCTCCATCCCGTGCCGTGGGAGAAGAATCTTCTCTTTGCAATGTGGGCACTTCCCCTCCTGACCTGCCCATTCGTCCTCAGCATCGATCAGTTCTTTGCATTTTAGGCATTCAAAGATCATTGAACGATTAGATCGCGAGTTCCCGCATTGCCAAGAGTTTATCCACGATACGGTGTGCGGCCACCTCCTAAGAAGCATTGGTGTCCCCAGATTCAGAGCGGTGACATAGAACATGTGTGCACCTCGTGTAAGTCGTGTACCTCGGAGACATTTCGATAGGGGCGTAGGTATGGGGACAGGGCGGCGATCGCGTGTTCGATCCGTTTCGGAGGGGCGGCCCGGACATTCAGACTGAAGCGCGCCGCTCGCCGTCTCCGGCGACACCGTCTTGCGCCTCGGAGGTATGCCCTCCGCGTCGAAGCGATCTGCGGTCGTTGCCACGGCGGCGCGAAGGGCGCGAGGAGCGGCAGCCTCCCGCACAAATTCAGAGCATCATCGAAGGTCCTCCGATACAGGCGACCTCCGCCGGCCAGCGTGGAGACGACTATTGCGGCACCAGGAACACGTGCCGTGGTTCCGACAAGAGCGGTCGAAGCCTTTCGAGCCATGAAGCCGCCTGCGCCAATCCTTCCTTTTTGGATACGTGGTGTCGAAGCTCATGCGCAGTTACGGATTATATCACGGCCGTCAAAGCCGGGGACTGCTCGTCGCCGTTTTACCGCCTTCGCTAGGTCGACACCGCGGCCTGCACCCTGGCTGCGTCCGTCCCGTCCGGCGCGCCCGCCGCTTGACCAGCGAACGGTGCGGAAGCGGCGTGTGTGGCGTCGCGCGAGCGCGGGCACGCGCCTGCGCGTGCGTATATGTCTCGTCTACCGCTTTCGGCCACCGTTCCTTGGTCAAGTTCACTCGCCGCCCAACGGGGAGGTATCCCTCGATCGCGTACGCGCGCCCGCGCGAAGCCGTGGGGAGTCCAGCCTCGCCACCCGACCGGTTACTGGTCGATTCCGATATTCAACTGATGACGATTGCGGGTTCCGGATCGAGCGTCTTACTCCCGCTACCGCCATGAGCCAAATGACTGGTTTGAAATATCAGCTCACGCGGCAGACGCTGGCATTGACCGCTGCCGACGTGCGAAAGAATCTTCTCTATCTCGGAACGAAGACGCCGGGCAAACTCTCAGACAGGGATGATGCCGTTGTACTGGGCATCGATCTACGCGGGGAGGAAGGTGAATGCCATCGAGTTCCGGGACACAACGATACGCACTTCGGGTGAGTGGGACACTGCGGTGAAAGATTTGGGGCTCCAACTCCGCGATATTTGTGACAGCAAATTTGAACGTCCTCCGCGTGCGGTATGGGGACAATGGCCTGGAAAGGAAACGCTCCGTGCATCCGGGTTCACTGTCACCGACACTTGGGAGTACGAAGCCATCAAAATAGAGTTGGGACTAGCGTCTTTGTCGCCGGAAGTCGCAGAGAAGAGAGGTGTTCCCGCCGTAGTGATTTTGCGGGTGAAAAATACTGTGACCAAGTGAGAATTCTTTTTGCATTTTTTGCCTGCGCTCTGCCTTTCGTATGTGTGGCGACGAACTGCAAATCGAATGGCAAGCCGGCCGGTGTTTGGGAGGGATGCGCCCTTCGCGAATGTGCAAGACCTGCTCGACCTGCAACTACTGCGAAAAAGGGGCGCTATGGGTCAAGGCCTGAGAACTCGGCTACCTGCGCGGTGTGCGAGCGCCACTCGAAGCCGGCAAGTGGAAGTGGTTTCGTCGATCGCTGATTCGATCGCCTCATCTGGACCCCAGTAAGAGTTCGGACGAGATGTGGAACTGCTAGCGAAAGGCAAATTGCTTAGGGCGACGACATCATGGCTTTTAGCGCGCCCTCGGGCGTCGTGGATAAACGCAAGACCGTCTTGTGTGCCCCGCTGACCGCCCGGTAAGACGTCTTCCCTGCCGCATAAACCGTCAATTCGAGGCGTTCGCTGTCGATGACATTGGTGGTATCCACATCTTGAATCCAACACGGCTCTTCCATTGGTTCGGAATAGCTAGACCGTTCCGCGCCGGTTGATGTTTTTCCCGTCAAAATTCTAACGCGGATCATAGCTATCACGTAGTGGTCTCCGACGGTCAATACGCGCGCCTGCACGTGATGTCCACTATGTCGTATTTTGGCGAGCATCGCGGTGCGATCCGCCTGTGCTTTGGCTGTCGCTTCGGCGCGCTCCGTTTCTCGCTTCTTCTGTTCCTCGATATAGGCAGGATCGCGCTCGCGCTCCGTCTGTTGCTGGTCCATGTCTTTCAGTGCTTTCCGGCGTTGCAACTCGGCGGTCGCGGCAAAATTCTCTTTAGCCTCGTCCGCAGCCAGCGCTCCGTCGCACATCGTGAGAAGCGAGAGACAAACAAAGAGGGGGCCGGGGGTTGCGTATCATGCGCGGCTAATATGCCCTTATGCTCACCTTGAGGCCACCATCAACTACGGCGATTTGCAGGGCGATGCGTTGTGGATGATAGCCTACAGAGGTACAGACACCGTAGCGGCAAGCCACGAGCATGAGATTCAAGTCAGGCGATCTTACGGGCTATGCTGTGCCCGGCCGCTCAGCAGAGAGGCAGGCATACTTGTGCGACGTGTTGAAATGGAGGATGAACAAACAATTGAGAGCACAACAGCCAGAGTGTGAATGCGGGTGCGGCGCGACAACAAAAGGAGGGCGGTTCTTGCCCGGGCATGACGCGAAACTGAAAAAGTCCCTTGTCGAGGCCGCACTCGGCGGCAGCAAGCGGGCCACCGCTAAATTGGAGGCGCTGGGCTGGACGAAGTTCCTCGAAGCGCGAAAGAGTAAGCCTGCGAAACAACGGAAGCATGATCCTGCCCCTGTGTCGTCATCTCGAGGCCGCGGTCGGCCTCGGAAAAACCCGCTCCCGCCAGCGCATCAAGGCGCCGAGGAACAGGGCACTGCTGGAGCGTCAACGCTCGATGAGTAATCAAACGGCAGCGAAGTTCGTCTGCTACTACCGTGTCTCCACCCAGCGCCAGGGGCAAAGCGGCTTGGGGATGGAGGCGCAACACGAAGCAGTCAGGCGGTACGTTGGAATGAATGAGGGCGAGATCATCGCCGAATTCACGGAAACAGAGTCGGGTAAAAGGGTGGCGAACCGCCCCGAGCTGCTACAGGCGTTGGATCTGTGCCGTAAAAAGAAGGCGACGCTCGCAATCGCGAAACTCGACCGCCTTGCCCGAAACGTCCATTTCATTGCGGGTTTGCTTGAGACAGGAGTGAATTTCGTTGCCGTTGATCAACCTATGAAAGATCGATTTATGCTTCATGTGCAGGCCGCATTTGCCGAAGAAGAGGCTCGTCGAATCTCAGTACGCACCAAAGAGGCGTTAGCCGCGGCGAAGAAGCGGGGAGTTATCTTAGGCAGGACTGGAATGGAGCGAGCGCAGCGGCTCAAACGAGAGGCGATCTTGCGCGCGAAGGCTCTGTCGCCAGTAATTGCGGAAATTCGCGCCTCCGGACTGACCCATGTGCGTGAAATTCGAGATGCCTTAAACGCTAGAGGGATTCCCAGTCCCGGAGGTGGCCGATGGCATTTACCAACGACCTATCGCACTCTCTTGCGTCTCGACGTAATGCGATAGTGCAGCAGCCCTTTTCTTTGGGGGACAGACGGTGTTGACGCCTGCAAACTTCTTCCGCTGCTCTGAAATGGCATTTTCGGTGGCGCCTCGGTTCAACGTAATACGTCTCATGCGAGACGTGACAGGCACGTATCCAGCGTGCTTCAGTAGCGAGCGCTACTACCGTGGACTCCAATTCATCCCCTACTCTTCTTCAGGAAACCGCTCCCAGCTATCGGGGCATTGTCGAAAGCCTCCGTCAGCTTTACACTGGGGATTCGAGACCGTGGCTCGTAGGCTTCAGTGGTGGCAAAGACAGCACCATGGTCGCTTCGCTCATCTTCGAAGCCGTGCTCAGCATTCCCGCACCTGAGCGCAAAAAGCCTGTCTCCATCCTCTGCACGGATACTCGTGTAGAGATTCCGGCCATCGTGGACATGATCGGCACCACCCTCGATCGGATGCGGCGCTTTTCGGAAAAGGAATCGCTCCTCATCGATGTCCATCTGCTCAAGCCTCCGACCGACCAATCTTTTTGGGTGAATATCATTGGACGCGGGTACCCACCCCCGAACCGTATGTTCCGGTGGTGCACGCAACGAATGAAGATCGATCCAGTGAACCAATTCGTG
>JBGGMZ010000144.1:0-3045 GCA_041287745.1 Chthoniobacter sp.
GCCCTGCTTGTACTGGCCGCGGGACTGGAGGATTTCGACGCGCTCGAAACGCTTCAGGACGTTGCGCTTCGCGGCGATGGTGCTTTGGCCTTTGAGGCTGCGATGTTGAGACATAAAAGATTCAGGTTTTGAAAAGGGACGCGGACTATACGGACATTTATCCCGGTGAAAAGGGAAAAATCACGCCGGGCGCCATTGATCGGGTCTGGCAGAGGAACGCGACCACCGATGCACGCCGATCATACCGACGGTCGAAAGCGCGATCTGAATCCATGGTATCACGGTCGACGGATTCGAAAAATAGACCGTCCGGTCGTTGGCAGGCTCGATGCGCTCCCAGAGGTGGAACAGGGTGCCGAGTTTGTTCAGGATGGCGCCGGGAATCCCACCCAGCGTCGTGACAAGGGCCAACCTAGGGCCTTGCGCAAGGGTGCCCGGCCCGTGCGTGGGAGGTTTGATCTGCCAGATCATCGAGGTCGTGAGGAGCACCAGGACGACGGCGCTGATCCAGTAGAGCTTCCAGCCGCCGGGCATGCGTCGGACCAGCCAGGCCAGCCACGCACAGCCCACGAGCCACGGAACCCAATGCATGGTGATTTCCAAGGCTGTGCACGCGGGGCGGGAGGCGGATTCGGCCATGGTCACGGCGGCGAACACGGCAATGGTCATGACGAGCAGCCAGCCGGCCAGCGGGAGGCACAATCCAGCGAGCCAGGGGTGACGGCCCAGCCAGGAGCTGCGGACCAATTCGCGTGCGGCTCCGGCCGCGAGAACCCGAGGGACGCCCAAGGCTTGCCATGCGGCTTGATCGGCGGCTTCAAGAGTGGCGCCGTCCGCGACTTGTTGCGCGGCGGTTTCGTGAACGTGGTCGGCCCACTCCTGGAGGAGGCGTTCGGCGCGCGTGCCCCAGATGCCCTGCCGGCGGAGGGCGCTGCGCAGTTCGGAGATCGAGGTGGCTTCACGCATGGCGAACCTCCATTCCGCAGGCGGCGACGGTGGCGGTGGCTTGCTGCCATTTGGTCTCGAGGACGGCAAGGCGCTTTAGGCCGGCGTCGCTCAAGCGATAGTAGCGGCGGGTGCGACCGCGGACTTCCTCGGCACGCTCGAGGAGCATGTGTTGCTCGAGGAGGCGGTGGAGGATGGGGTAGATGCAGCCTTCGCCGAACTCGAGGGCGCCGGCGGAGCGGCGTTGGATCTCGGAAACAAGCTGGTAGCCATACATTTCGTGGGCGGCGAGGAGCCGGAGGATGAGGAGCTCGGGGACGCCATCGAGGAGGTGTTCTTTCGCTTTCATGGGACGTAGATACCTCTCACCAAAAGGTGTGTCAAGCATCAGAGTAAAAGGTATTGTAATAAATGAGGCGCGTCTCTGAAGAAAGGGATGCACCTGTGACTCTAGGCGCTCAAAGAGAGCCGGGCTTCCATCCAGTCGCCGACCTCTCGCAGCACTTGGGCGCGTTCGAGCTCATTGTGGGTCTCGTGCCGGGCACCGGGATAGATGCGCAGGGTCTTGTCGGCGCTGCCCAGTCGCTCGAAGAAGTCGCAACTGGCATGATGGCTGGTAACCGGGTCATCATCGCCGAGGAGGAGGAGAAGCGGCGTGTGGACGGTATTGGCCCCGGCGAAGAGACGCTCACCACCGGCGCGCAGCCAGAAGTACATGCGGGCCGAGATCCGCTGGTGCACGAGGTCCAGGTCAGGGAAGGAGGCAAGGTGCGCTGCATCGCGTGAAAGGCGTTCGGAGCGGAATCCCCTCGCCTGCACAAACCCAGGCCAGATGCGCATGGCGACACGGGCTATAATCAATTTCCAAATGGGTGGATTGAATGCGAGTCGCAACCACGGCGAGGCGATCACCGCGCCGCGACACACGGCAGAGTCTCTTTCCAAAAGATGCAGGGCGATTTGCCCGCCCAAGCTGTGGGCGAAGAGGAATAGCGGGACGTCTCTTGGTCGGAAGTGCCGGCACACGAGAGCCAGATCATCCACGAGCAATTCCCCGCCCGTGACATCCCCGCGAGCACCCGAGGACCGCCCATGTCCGCGCAAATCCCACCCGACTACAGCAAATCCTCGCTCCACCAAGTAAGCCGCCACGTGCCCATAACGACCCATGTGCTCCCCTAGCCCATGCACCATTATTACCCATGCCCGCGGCTCTCCCGATGGTCGCGCCAACCGGGTAAAAAGGCGCGCATCCTGAGTCGCAGGCAAAATTTCCTCTGATGCAGGCGGCCATTCCGTGCGCTCACTGCGATTCGAAAGTTCGTGTGGGGACAGATTTTCAGTTGTCATCACGCGTTGCATCAGTAGCTTGTTAATAAAGGTTTTTCCAATGAACTATCGCCCCCAGCCTCTCTCCCGCATTTCAGCTTTCACGCTCGTCGAACTGCTGACGGTCATCACCATCATCGCCATCTTGATGGGCCTGCTGTTCCCCGCCATCAGCATCGCCAAGGATCAGGCCCGCAAGGCCGAGGCCAGAACGGCAGTCACCGGCATCGTGGCCGCAGTGAAGCAGTACTATACGGAATACGGCAAGTACCCCTTGGGTGATCTTGCGAACCCTGCCTCACCGACCGACGTGATCTACGGCGACTCGTCCAATTCCAACCAGAAGCTGTTTGATGTCCTGCGGAATATCAGTTCCTCGCCTGGCCAGCCGAACCAATACAACCCGCGCGCTATCGTCTTCTTCGATGGCAAAACCGCCACAGACGCCAGCGCGCCGAAGAGCGGCTTCGCCACGCAGGACGGCCCGAACGGTGTGACCAAGGGCTCCTTCGTCGATCCATGGGGCTACCAGTACCGCATCTGCATCGACGGCGATTACGACAACAAGATTTCCAATCTTCCTTACGGTGACTTCCAAGCCGACAAGGCCCCGCTGACCGGTGTGGCTGCATTCTCGGTCGGCAAGGATGGTGGCGTCGGCAATGCCAAGACCGGCGACAACATGTATCGGAGCAGCACCGGGACGAATTCCGACGATATTATTACCTGGCAGTAATTTCTGCCTAGCTGCCGCGGGTGTAGTTCAATGGT
>JBGGMZ010000145.1:0-4713 GCA_041287745.1 Chthoniobacter sp.
CACGAATGTGGTGGTTGTCCATCACGTGACTGCAAATCAAGGCGAGCGCAACGAGCAGAAATACGGTTGGGATGCTCGTCCTGGAACGGATCCATATGAGAAGAGAGCCAGCTGACACCCACGTCATGGCGGCGAAAGAAAGCATCGCTCCAGTGCCGATAAAACGACCGAGAAAGATGGGGGCAGCCCAGACGGCGATCAGGAGCGTCGCGCTGCCGATGAGAAAACCAACAGACACGCCGATCGTGTCGGGAGCGGCGGTAGTCAGGGCATTCCAGTTGGTATGACGCTGATAGGTCGCGGCTCCAGTCCTCGCTCTCACCCAGTTGCGACGGAAGCGCATCACCTTCCACAGAGGCCAGATCAGGGCGAGGTGCAGCAAGCCCATGATTGCCAGCCAGCGGACGAACCACGCATTGGCACTCCCGCCGTACTCACCGATACGGAGAAAGAAGCAGGCTGCCACCATGGAAACGGAAATCCAAGCGAGCAACCGGGGCCACCACTCTTGCAGCCAGTCGCGCAGCACGCCGATCGGCCCTGCCGAAGGGGGAAGGGAAGCGATGTCGATGGAAATGAGGGTGCGTGCGCTATACCAGATGGCCGTCGCCGCAGCGAAACTGCCGCCCAGGAATAGCAGGGGATGTATATAACTGCCTGGATCGTTCCAGCGTCCAAAGGTCAAATCCTCTGCAACCATAGAAAGCACTTCGGCGCCCTGGTCAAAAAAGTAGAAGACTCCAATGGGCATGAGCGCAGCGAGAAACTGCAGCGCGGTTGGTGCAAGCTGGCGCCACAAGGCGTCCAGTTGCACCCACAGATTCGTGGGCGGGGGGACCGCCGGAGCGGGACCGGGTACGATCGGCGCAAGCACAATCTAATCGTGGGTTTCGTCGGGCGGCGAACTACCTCTTGGGAAGCGCCGCAGTGGGCTTGGACGTAACCAAGGGCTTGTCGCTATCCGCGGGTTTCGCTGTCTTGAAAAGGGCGACGGTAGCGGTCTGGTCGCCGGCCTTCAGGAAATCGTCGCTGACTTCGACGTGAACCGTGAGCTTGGTGGCACTCCCGGATATCACCGTCGTTGCTCCGATGCCTATCAGATCCGCCTTGTCCTTCATCAATTTTGCGCCGCCGACGGTGTCGAGACCCGAGCCTGTGACTGTGATGTCGAGGGAAGCTGGTTTAGCTTTGAGAGGATCGGGATCGGCGACCGCGGCCGTGAATTTGATATCCTTTGGCGGGTCAGGGTTGATTGCGGGAGGCGTGGCTGGCTTGGGTGCGCTTTCGACGGTCAGTTTGCTGAGGGTTAATCCTTCTCCCAATGCGACCGTGACTGCGTTGGAGTTATCGGTGCCTTTCGATCCTTTTGCACCTTTGCTGCCGCCGGTGTCTCCTGTCCCACCACCATCTCCGCCGCCGGAATCATCCGTCTTGAGCACGAGGTGGGTCGTATCCACCGTGGTTCCGTTGGGAGTGGTTATGATCACCGGAACGATCTGCTTTTTGTCAATGGTGATGGTTCCTACGGGCCACTGGGCAAGATCTACGGAAAGAAGGCTGCTGGCGTAGATATGCGAAGTCTTAACTTCGTGGCCGCCGACAAAGACCTGGATGTTGTCGGTAAAGTTCTTGCCGGCTATGGCGAGGGTCGCGGGTTGGCCGTCCACCAAGGTCGATGGCGCGATGGCGACGATCGCCGGTGACTTGTCAGGCGGATCTTTCTGCTTGTCCTTGAAGAAATCAAAAGGGTGAGATTGGCCGATTCCCTTGGCTTCCAACTCGATTACATTGCGCCGCAACTCCTCGAGTTCATAGTCAAATGTGGGGTCTAAATCGGTTTCCTTTTTATAGGCCATGCTTCGGCTCCCGCCTTTCTCATCGGAAACCATGCACTGCCGCAGTCGTTCCTCGTGGACGGACGTGAGCCAATCCAGAATGCGATACATCTCCTTGGTGTCCCGCGCCAAATCCATGCGCATTTCTGAATCTTCTCGCTTGAGAGCCGGCCACGAGAGCCAGCGCAGGACTTGGTAAGCTTTTGGCCGATCGGCGAGCAACCAACGAGTTGAGATATGCGTAATGATTTGTGGTTGAATACGCGGATCACCTTTGTTTTCGGCAGAAAGCATTTTACCCAGCGCGAAGACGGTGTTTTTCCGGAGCACAATCGTGACCAGGGCGGGAAAGCTGGTCGGTGTAAGCACATTTGCTGTCCCGCTCTTTCGCACCGCGGGATCTTTCAGTGCGCGAAATGAGGGGCTGAAACGGAAGCCAAATGTTCGTCCGCTGGAGTAACTGTTGACTACGGGAATGGCGGTCCGGGAAGCGGCGTCGCGCTGAAAACTCTTGGCAAACTGAATCAGATCCTTGGCCTTGATATCTACCCCATGGACCGGAAAGGCGGCAGAAAGTTGCGCGGCCAGCGATGTGAGTTGCCGCTCGCTGTTGGCCAGATCCAAAGTCTGCGCATCCAGCAGTGGCAGGACGCTATAGACCAGCGGTTGGTCGCGTTCATTGAGCGCCATGGCTTGATGGGTGCAAGGATTCCAGTATTCACAGTATGCGGTGCAATCAGCCAAATAGCTCTCCTTGGTGCGCCATCCCGGATTGCATGATACTTCCACCATCGCGAAGTTAATGAAGACATCGTCGTTTTCATCGTGCGGGGACGCCATTTCGCGTATCATGCCCTGCGCAGCCATGTCATTGCCGGCGATCATCAAGGCCTGGCGTTCGCTTAGTCCAGTAGGCTTGATGTTGAGCAGGGTGCCGGCGGGCGCGAACTGTTTACTCGCAAAACTGTCCAGGAGGGTATTGGCGGGTGCCGTGACACCAGTGCCTGCATCGGAAAAGTCTGAAGGCTTAGCGGAACTTGACGTGGTCGTGGTGGTAGAGGCAGCGGCACCGCCCGCAGCGGGTACGGCTGGAATGGGTAGAACGGTCGGTGAAAACTGCGCGCCTAGTGAATTGCTGAAGGCCGATTGTGAGAATTGTGCAACGCTGCCTTGCACGCTGCTTTCCGCTTTCGTGAGGTAGTCCTTGAACTTTGGGAAGTCTTCATCCTTGCCCAGCGAGAAGCGTTCGTTCATTGGCATGATCACCGGCGTGCTTACCGTCACCATGCCCCATTCTTCGATCTTACGCCGGATTCGGTCGGATAGTTGGGTCGCTTTAACGAACAGTTGGCGATCAGTGTAGTGAGGATACAACTCGTTCAGCAGGTCACGGGATCCCGTCCGTCCTCCGAATCGCGGGGAAGGGCGACCGATTTCGGCGTCCTCTTTTGGCTCAGGCTTTTCGAGCGGTTTTGAATCCCACGGCGCCAGCGTGGGTGTTGGAGTTGGCGTTGGTGTGGATGCGCTCTTTTTTTTGGGAGGGGAACCTGCCCATGCAGAACACGGAAGTGCCACGCCGACGAGGAGCGCCGCGAAAATGGAAATGTGGAAACGAAGGGAGCGATTGTCTTGCATGGATGCGCTGGTTTGAGCTGCTGAGCTATGCCAATGGTTTTTGCCGCAAGACCGAATCGAAGAGGACAATTGCTGCGCCCCCGCAGAGGATGTCTGATAGCGAATGGATTCCCTCTTCGAATCGTTTCTGCTGCTTGCCGCCGGGAGTGGAGCAGAACGCAAAATACGTGTATATCGGGATGCCACTTGCAAAAGCCGTGGGGTCTTCCCGTAGGGGCTCCCTGATACGAGTGTGGGGATTTTTACGGTGTCTTGCCTTGACGTGTGGTACGGAGATCTCCTATAAGCGCTGGCGCTCGGAGGTGAAAATTATGGCCAACCCCAGGAAAGCTCGTGTGCTCGTTGTGGACGCGGAACCGGTTTCGCGTTGCGGCTTGATTCATTTGTTGAATTTGAACGAGAGGCTGCGTGTGATTGCGGAGGCAGAGGCGTTGCCGCTGGCGCGGGAACTCTGTGCGCGCCACAAGCCGGAACTGGTAGTGTTGGATGCGGCGCTGGGGGATGGCTTGGGGTTTATTCGCGAGGTGAAGGAGTTTTCTCCGGAGGGGCGGGTAGTCGTGTTTACGGCCCAGGCGGATGCACTGAGCGTGACGCGTGCGTTCAAGGCGGGGGCGGCGGGCTATGTCACGCGGCGGGATTCGGTGCTGTCGCTCATGAGCGCGGTGCTGGGCGCGCTGGATGGGGAGCGGCAGGTTGCGCCTTCTGTACAGCGCGTGCTGATGGAGCAATTGGTGACCGGCGGCGTGGAATTGCGGGGGCACGCCGAGTCGGCGTTATCGGACCGGGAATTGCAGGTTTACAAGCTTTTGGGGCGGGGCCTTAAACCACGCGAGGTGGCGGCGGAATTGCGAGTGAGCGTGAAGACGGTCGAAACGCACATTCAGCGGATCAAGACGAAGCTTGGCGTGGCGAGCGGCGGGGAATTGCAGCGGCGCGCGGTGTTGTTTCAAAGCGCGGAGAGCGTGCATTGAGGGACGGCCGGGCGTGCCGGGTGCGTCGCGGTGCGAGGCTCGGTTGGCCCAGTTGGCTCCATTGCGGAAAAGGCCATTAATTCCGCAAAAAATGGGCGGAAGCCCCCGGCTTAGCGCCGGTAGGTCTTCGACTCGTCAGGCATGCCGCCGCCCCAGTGCCGGGTGAGGGAGAGTAGCTTGCCGTCGGCGCTGAATTCGCCGGAGAAGGACGTCTTGCTCAGCGGATCGTCGGAGTCGATGCGGCCGGCGTTGACCCACATGCTGAAGCGGCC
>JBGGMZ010000146.1:0-3071 GCA_041287745.1 Chthoniobacter sp.
ACTGTAGTCGCAGCGAAGGCACTGTAGTCACGGCGCTCTGCCGCCGTGTGGAGGACGGTGAACAGCGAAAACCTGAATGATCAAGATTCGCTGGCGCTCACGCCCCGACAGAGCGGGGCGACTACAGCGACCGGCGAACGAACACAGTTCAATTTAAACCGCTCTAATCTTTCAGCCCGGGGTTGCGAGGAACGAGCTACCCCGGGATCGATTTTCGAATACGGCCAACCCTGAGAGGGTTGAATCGCGGCTGGCTCTACGAATTTGATCCAACCCTTTCAGGGTTGGGTCGCTGTTGGATGTTTCACCCAAGGTAGCTCGTTCCTCGCAACCTTGGGCTGGATGATTCAACACCTTCGGCGTTGCCTACCGTGTCGCTTCCGAAAAGCGCATAACAGGCGCTACGCCTTCTGCGCTTCCTTCGCCCAAGCGTCCTTGAGCGTGATAATGCGATTGAAGACCGGTTTCCCTGGGGCGCTGTCCTTGCTATCGAGGGCGAAGTAAGCGAGCCGCTCGAACTGAAACCGGTCGGCCAGCGTCGCGTCCTTCAGGCTCGGCTCGAGCTTGGCGGTGACGACTTCCAGCGAATGCGGATTGATCGCCGCGCGCCAGTCGCGGCCATCGGCCTCGGGCTCGGCGTCGTGGAAGAGCCGGTCGTAAAGGCGCACCTCGGCGTCGATCGCATGCGTGGCGCTCACCCAGTGGATGGTGCCCTTCACCTTGCGACTGCTGGTCGCCCCGCCGGACTTGGAATCGAGATCCGCCGTGCAACGCAGCTCGACGATCTTGCCGTCGGCGTCTTTCACCACTTCCTCGCACTTGATGATGTAGGCGTACTTCAACCGCACTTCACCACCCGGTTTCAGGCGGAAGAATTTCGGCGGAGGCACCTCGGCAAAGTCGTCCTGCTCGATCCACAGCTCGCGCGAGAAGGGGATCGAGCGCGTGCCGGAGTTCTCCAGGGTGGGATTGTTCGTGGCCGTGAGTTCCTCGGTCTGTCCCTCGGGGTAGTTGGTGATGACGACCTTGATCGGCTGGAGAACCGCCAGGCGGCGCTCGGCGCGGGTATTGAGATCGCTGCGGATGGCGTGCTCGAAGACCGCGTAATCCGTGCTGCTGATGAATTTCGTGACGCCCACGCCGATGGCAAAGGCGCGGACGGCCTCCGGTGGGATGCCACGGCGGCGCAGGCCGCTCAGCGTGGGCATGCGCGGATCGTCCCAGCCGGTGACGATGCCTTCATTGACAAAGGAGAGCAGTTTGCGCTTCGAGATGACCACGTGCGTGGGCATGAGCTTGGCAAACTCGTACTGATGCGGGCGCGGCTGCTGGACGGGCAGGTTGTCCACGATCCAGTCGTAAAGCGGGCGGTGCACCTCAAACTCCAGCGTGCAGACGGAGTGCGTGACGCCCTCGATGGCGTCGCTGAGGCAGTGCGCGTAATCGTAGAGCGGGTAGATGCACCACGCGTCGCCGGTGTGATGGTGTGAGGCGTGCCGGATGCGGTAGAGCAGCGGATCGCGCAGCCAGACATTGGGGTGCGCCATGTCGATCTTCGCCCGTAGCGAGCGCGTCGCATCCGGAAACTCACCGGCTTTCATTCGCGCGAAGAGATCGAGGTTTTCCTCGACGCTGCGGTCGCGCCATGGGGAAGGTTTGCCGGGCTCGCCCGGTGCGCCACGGTAGGCATCCACCTGCTCGGGCGTGAGATCGCAGACGTACGCTTTGCCGGCCTTGATGAGCTCGATGGCGTAGTCGTGCAGCTTCTGAAAGTAATCCGATGCGTAAAAGGGTTCGGTATTCGCCTCGCCCTCGGGCGCGGGTTTGCCGGAGGTGTCGCCGGTGCGCTTGAAGCGCAGCACATGATCGGCCCAGCCGCCGATGAGCCAATTCACGTCCTCGATGATGCTCTCGACGTACTCGACATCTTCCTTGGTGGGATTCGTATCGTCCATGCGCAGGTTGCACACCCCGTCGAATTCACGGGCGATGCCGAAATTCAGGCAGATGGATTTCGCGTGGCCGATGTGCAGGTAGCCGTTCGGCTCGGGTGGAAAGCGCGTGATCACCCGCTGCACCTTTCCGCTCTGGACGTCCGCGGCGACGATGTCGCGGATGAAATCGGAAGGCTTTGGTGTTTCGGGTGTTTCAGTACTCATGGATAGGAGGGTCAACAATAACGGGTAGAAAGAGTGGAAAGTCTAGAGCAACTGCCGAAAGTCACGTCAGATCGTGGAGGTGATGAATCAGGAAAGTAGGAAAGCAGGAATACACAGCGAAAGGTTCCTCAATGTGGCGTGTTGCCTCGGGTTTCTTTCCTGTGTTCCTGCTTTCCTAATTCATTCCTCTTAGCCGGAAACCATTTTTGGCGATTGCCGTAATCCGCCCACGATTGAAAACGGATGTGGGGAGTTGGCAGTTGGGCCATGGCGGCTTACAACCCGCGCATGGAAAAAGGCCGACTCGAAGCATTCAGCGATGGCGTCATCGCGATCATCATCACCATCATGGTGCTGGAACTGAAGGTGCCGCATGGCGGGGATTTCGCGACGCTCAAGCCGCTCGTGCCGGTCTTTCTCAGCTATATCCTGAGCTTCATCTACGTCGGCATTTACTGGAACAATCATCACCATCTCTTCCAAGTCACCGAGCGAGTGAACGGCGCAATCCTCTGGGCGAATCTGCATCTGCTTTTCTGGCTGTCGCTCATTCCTTTCGTCACCGGTTGGGTGGGTGAGAATCATTTCGAAGCGGTGCCGACCGCGCTCTATGGCGTAGTGCTCTTCTGCTCATCCATGGCCTACATGCTCCTGCAATGTGCAATCGTGAAGGAGCACGGAAGCGACTCGAAAATCGCGGGCGCACTGGGCCGGGATTGGAAGGGAAAGATTTCGTCGCTCGGCTATCTTGCCGCGATTGGCCTCGCCTTCGTCAATGAATGGCTGGCCGATGCTATCTACGTGCTCGTGGCCACGATGTGGTTTATTCCCGATCGCCGGCTCGCCCGGGTGGTGGAGTAGGGCTGCGGCGCGTCGATGTGTTGGAGCGCGTGCAGAGAGCTCGCCTGTAGC
>JBGGMZ010000147.1:0-11592 GCA_041287745.1 Chthoniobacter sp.
ATTTATAATATCACGCAGCCGGAAATGTCGCAGCAGTTGCTCGAGCGAAAGCTCGGCAACATCTCGAAGACCGGCGCCACGGTCGTGGCCTCGGCGAATCCCGGGTGCAGCGTGCAACTGGAAGCCGGCGCACGGAAGAGCGGCCAATCGCTGGAGATTGTGCATCCCATCACGTTGCTCGCGCGGGCATATCGCGAGAGCGCGAAAGGTGGTGGCGAAGCATGAGCGATGTCGATCTTTTCGGCTCGGCCGAGCCGCCACGTGAGGAGCCGCGCGTGCTCTCGGTGAGTGAACTGACGCGCACCGTGCGCGCGACGCTGGAAGACCGGATCGGTGTCGTGTGGGTCGAGGGCGAGGTCAGCAATTACCGGAAGCAGCCATCGGGTCATCAGTATTTCACGTTGAAGGATGAACAGTCACAGGTGGCGTGCGTGTGGTTTGCCCGCGGCGGCCTGCGCTTGAAACAGACTCCGCTGTCCGATGGCATGCACGTGCAGGTGCGCGGTTCGCTCACCGTCTACGAAGCGCGCGGTCAATATCAGCTGAACGTGCAAACGGTGCAGGCGGCGGGGGCGGGACTGCTGCAGGCGAAGTTTGAAGCACTGAAGCGCAAGCTCGAAGCGGAAGGATTGTTCGATCCGGACCGAAAGCGGCCACTGCCTCAGTTTCCGGCCACAATCGCCTTGGTGACTTCGCCCACCGGCGCCGCGCTGCGCGACATGCTCAATGTCCTCGGCCGCCGGGCACCGTGGGTGCGCGTGATCATCAGTCCCGTGCGGGTGCAAGGGCAGGGCGCCGCACAGGAGATCGCGGCGGCGATCGCGGAACTGAATGGACTTGTGACGCGAGGCGTCTTGCCGATCGACGTGATCGTGGTGGGGCGAGGAGGGGGCAGTATTGAGGATTTGTGGGAGTTCAACGAAGAGGTCGTCGCGCGAGCGATTGTGCAGTCTTCGGTCCCGGTGGTTTCTGCCGTTGGTCATGAGATCGATTTCACCATTGCCGACTTTGCGGCGGACTTGCGGGCGCCCACGCCGAGCGCTGCGGCTGAATTGATCGTACCGGACGGCGAAGGGTTGCGACGCTACCTGAAAGACTGGCGGAACCGGCTGCACCGCCTCGCTTCAGAATTCCTGCTTCGGGAAAAAAACCGCTTTGCTTATGTTTCGCGAGCCGCGTCTCCGCAGGCTCTCATTCGCACCTTGCGGGAATATGCCCAACGGGTTGACACGGCGGGAGATATCTTGGGGCGCGCCGTCCAGGAGCAACGCCTCCACTGCGAACGCCAGCTCCTCGAACTCCGCGCGCGCCTGCGCGAACATCTGCCCGATCGCCACGTGCCGTTGTATCGCCACCGACTTGCCGGGGCCAAAGCGCGTCTCGAGAATTGCGCCCGCGCTCAACTCCTCGAGCAGCGAAACCGCTTCGCGCACATCGAGACGCTGCTGAAGGCGCTTTCTCCCGGAGCCATTCTTGCGCGCGGCTTCAGCATTACCAGCATCAAGGGCGGCCCCATCGTGCGCTCGGTGGATCAGGTTCCTCGGGGAGCGCAACTGACCACTCGCCTACGGGACGGCTCAGTGGATTCGACCTCCCACTAAATTCCAAAGAAAAGGCCGGTTCCAGCGGAGCTGGAACCGGCCTTGGGAATTTATCTGCCGTTCCGACTACTGCGAAGTCATCGGAGCGAGGAAGCTCGAGTCATCGATCAGCCAGCCGGCGCCAGTGTCGGTTTCCAGCGCGTTCTTCGAAGGCTGGTCATCACGCTTGATCGTGTGCGTGGCGCTGAAGAGCGTTTCGACCGTGCCGCTGATGTCGACGCGGATCAGAATGGCCTTTTTGCCCTTCCACACGCCACCCGGCTGGTTTTCGTCGGTATTATAAACACCCTTCGGAGCGCCGTCGGCGATGAGGGGCCAGCGGGCATTCGAGGTATCACTCAGGCCGGCCATATAGCCCCAGCTGTTTTCACCCGCATCCAAAGCAACGCCGCCCTGGCCAGCGCCAGTTGCTGCGCCAAACTTGTTGTCCGGCGGGGTCTTCTTGCAGTAGCCGGCGGACTTCGGGTTCCAGAAGATGGTTTCGTCAGTGATGTAGTCGGGAAGCAGCGTCTTGAGCACGCTGTTGGAATCGCTGATGCCGCTGACCTTGTCAGGAATCGGAGGATTCTGGGTCATGTCCGTCCAGCGAGGATAGTTGCCGGAATAATCCATGGCGAAAAGTTTGCAAGCCGTGCCAATCTGCTTGGCGTTGGAGAGCGCCTTGGTCTGCGCGCCGCGGACCTGGACTTCGCCGAACACCGGCAGGGCGATGCCTGCCAGAATGGCGATAATCGAAATCACGACAAGCAGCTCAATGAGCGTGAATGCGTTTGTTTTGGAGGTTTTCATGAGTAGGGTGGGGTTCAGTAGATAAATAGTTTTCTAGATCATACGGAGAGGCGAAGAAAGCGCAAATAAAAAGTTACGGTTTTGTTTCAACATCCGTGATTTCACTCTGAGAAACTGCTTCGATAGTGATCGGCGCTACACGACGCTTGAATCCCACCACCGCCAGGGGCGGCAGACGCAGAAGCAAGGAGTGAGATTTGCCCTGCCAGGAGGTAGGCTCGGCGTGTTGGCCTCCCAAGTTGCCCACATTGCTACCTCCGTAGGTTTGCGCATCTGTGTTGATCATTTCCTCCCACCAGCCATCCCCGCTTACACCGACGCGATAAGCCTCACGCACGACCGGTGTCGCGTTGATGACAAAAGCCATGACCTGACCATCCCGCGACTTGCGCATGAAGGCGATGACCGAGTTATCGCTGTCGTGGAAATCAATCCATTCAAAGCCGTCATACGAATCGTCCTGATCGAAAAGCGCAGGTTCGTTCTGGTAGACCCAGTTGAGGTGCTGGACGAGGCGGCGGAGACCGTCGTGCTCCGGGAATTGCATGAGATGCCAGTCGAGCGACTGGTCGTGATTCCACTCGCGGCTCTGGCCGAATTCACTGCCCATGAAGAGCAGCTTCTTGCCCTGATGTGCATACATCCACGCGTAAAACATGCGCAGGTTGGCAAACTTCTGCCAATGGTCTCCTGGCATTTTCTGGAGCATCGAGCCCTTGCCGTGCACCACCTCATCGTGGCTGAGCACGAGGATGAAATGCTCGTGGAATGCGTAGAGCAGCGAGAAAGTGATGTCGCCTTGATGGAAGCGCCGGTAGACCGGCTCTTTCGCCATGTAGACCAGGAAGTCGTGCATCCAACCCATGTTCCACTTCAAGCCGAAGCCCAGACCGCCGAGATAGGTCGGGCGTGAGACGCCGGGCCACGCGGTGCTCTCCTCGGCAATCGTCACGATGCCGGGGAAACGCTCGTAGGACACTTCGTTGAAGCGCTTGAGAAAATGAATCGCGTCGAGGTTCTCGCGGCCGCCGAAGCAATTCGGGATCCACTCGCCCGCCTTGCGTGAGTAGTCCAGGTAGAGCATCGAGGCCACCGCATCGACGCGCAGACCATCGATGTGATATTCGTCGTACCAGAAGAGCGCGTTCGCGATCAGGAAGTTACGCACCTCGTTGCGCCCGTAGTTGAAGATGAGCGTGCCCCAGTCCATGTGCTCGCCCAGCCGAGGATCGGCATGCTCATAGAGATGCGTGCCGTCGAATTCCGCCAGGCCATGCACGTCCTTCGGAAAATGCCCTGGCACCCAGTCGAGGATCAAGCCGATGCCCATCTGATGGCAGCGGTCGACGAAAAAGCGGAATTCGTCCGGATTGCCGAAGCGCGAAGTAGGCGCGTAATAGCCTGTGACTTGATAGCCCCAGGAGCCATCGAAGGGATGTTCGGCCACGGGCAACAGCTCGATGTGCGTGTAGCCCATCTCCGCCACGTAGGGGAGCAGCGTCTCGGTCAGTTCCCGGTAGCTCAGATAGCGATCGCCGTCATCCGCCTTGCGCTGCCAGGAGCCGAGGTGCACCTCGTAGATGCTCATCGCGCTGCGGTGCCACACCTTCGCTTTGCGGTTCTCCATCCACTCGGCGTCGTCCCAAGTGTATCGATGGAGATCGAAGACGAGCGAAGCTGTGGCCCGGCCGTGCTGACCATAAAAGGCGAAAGGATCGCTCTTCAGTACGATGGCTCCGTGGGATTGTTTTACTTCAAATTTGTAGTGCGCTCCCTCGGCAACACCGGGCATGAAAATCTCCCACACCCCGCAGCCCAGCAGCTTGCGCATCACGCTGCGGCGGCCATCCCATCCGTTGAATTCGCCCACCACGCTCACTCGTTGGGCATTGGGTGCCCACACGTGGAAGCTTGTGCCCCGTACGCCGGCGACTTCCGTGAGATGCGCGCCCAGCGTGTCGTAGAGCTCCCAGTGGTTGCCCTCAGCGAAGAGATGCAAGTCCAGCGGCCCGAGCATCACGCCGAAGGAATAGGGATCGTATTCCGACCAGGTCTGTCCCTCGTGGCCGGTGAAATCCAGCCGGTAGAAGATGCGCTCGGTTGCGCCCTCGAGGCTCGCCTCGAAAAATCCGTCGGGATGAATCTGCAGGGCAGGGTAGGTGGTGCCGGTCGATTCGTCGCGCACCGTCACCGCGCGGGCATCGGGCCGGAAGACGCGCACCGCCAGGTGATCGCCGACCTGATGCTGGCCGAGGACCGAGAAAGGGTCTCCGTGATATGCGCCGACGATTGCTGCGACAGTGCCTTCGTCCAATGTGGGAAGCTGAGCCGTGATTTTCATGCGGGAACGACAGTTTCAAACTCTGCGAGTAGGGGAGCGAGATAATTTGCGTAGACCGCCGGCCACGCGTAGTGGCGGCGGATCTGGTTGCGCGCCTGCCAGGCCTCGGTGGTGCCGAGCCGAGCTGCAATTGTCAGCGCGATCTGAGTGGGTTCCGCATCGAGCGGGAAAAAAGTGACGCCCTGTGTGATCAGGCTGGTGAGCGGCTCGATTGCCGCACAGAAAACCGGGAGCCGATGCAGCGCCGCTTCCAGGATTGGCAGGCCGAAGCCCTCTTGCCGGCTGGGAAAAAAGAGCGCATCGGCCAGTACGAAAAGGCTCGCCAGGTCGCGCTCGGGGATCGGCTCGTCGGCTTGCAGAAAGAGCGCGTCGTCCTGCAGACCCAGCTCATCGCGGAGGGCGACGAGATGCTCGGCGTAGGCTTGCGAAGCGGGATTCTGTGCGTCCGGCGCGCCGGTGATGAGATAGGCGCAGGTGCGACCGGCTGATTTCAGCGCCGCGGTCACGCGCAGGCCGAGTTCCACGTTCTTGCGCTTGAGCAGGCGCGTGGGGTGCAGGAGGACGATCTCGCGTCCCAGCAGATTGTAGGCTTGTGCCAGCTCGGTGATCGATTCGGTGAGCCCGAGGAGCCGGCTGGGTTCCACGCCATTGGGAATCACGGCGCATTTTCCACCGGTGAGCTCGACAAATTGTTTCTTCCGTAGCTCCGACACCGCCACGTAGCGATAGCG
This sequence comes from Chthoniobacter sp., assembly GCA_041287745.1. Lineage (GTDB taxonomy): Bacteria > Verrucomicrobiota > Verrucomicrobiia > Chthoniobacterales > Chthoniobacteraceae > Chthoniobacter. The sequence goes on from JBGGMZ010000147.1 coordinate 5,463, forward strand.
ATCGTGCGCACGCATGAGCGAACTCCACGGCCATTCCTCGATCTGCGGGAGTTCATAATCCGGATTGCAGGCCACGAGATCGTGCACCCATGCCACGAAGCGCACATTCGTCAGCCGTTTGGCCAGATTCCATAGCGCTTCCGTGAGCGTGATATGGAAAGGCATCGTGGCGACGTTGTGGATCATTACTACATCCATGTTCGCGAGTCGCGGCTCCAGTGCGCGGGCGAGTTCACCGGCATCGGCCGCATCGGGCAACAATTCCACGGGAATACGCGGGTCGTCGCTGGCTCCCTGGTCGCAGATCACGGTCACCTGATGGCCCCGCTCGGTGAAGAGCCGGGCGTGCTCCGCCATCACGATTTCCACGCCACCCAAGACCGGCAGGTAGGTGTAATGGATGAGCGCGATCTTCACTACGCAACCGTGTGGCCCAAGGCATGCTCCCCTAGCAAGGATGAAATACGTCTTCCTCCTGACTACAGTAGCTGTGGTCTACTTTTTTATAGCCCGGAAGGCGCCCGTCGCGCCCGTGGTGAAGGAGATTACTCAGCAGGAAGCCGCTCCGCTCACGACTGGCCCCGCCGGCACGACCACGACCGCCCCAGGCGCTCCCGCGGAACGCACGAATTCTCTCAAGCGCCCGATCGATCGTACGAAGGAAGTGCTCAATCAGGTGAAACAGCGGAACGGGAACGGGGAGTTTTAGATCAAGGCAGCAGGCACGATTGACCACGATTGACCACGATTACTCTGGACTGGGACGGGTTTGAAGTAGCTGGGCGCGTTCAAAGGTGCGGCTCGCGCAAAGATCGCCAGGGGCGAGCCGCGGCCATTCCCCGGCGCGACCACAGGGGGGCGGAGGGCGATAAGAATCTCGGAAGGCACGATTGAGCACGATTAGGCACGATTAGGCACGATTGACCACGATCACTCTGGACTCCCGGCGGCAGAGGTGAGGTCGGTCGGCGGTTCGGTGTGGCTTCCGACATTTCGGCGAAGGAGGGGATGGCTGGTGGTTCATGCGTCCGATTTTACGGCACACTGCCCAAAGCTCATAACCACTCACGCCATCCACGCTATTCACGCACACAAAATGCGTGCCCGCAGTGCGGCCGCCACCTCTTCTGCGACCGAGGTCCAATCGCCCGGTTGTGGTTGGCGAAACAGGCGCATCGTCAAATACCAGGGCGTGTCGGTGCGGTCCATGCCCCAGCGCCAATCCGGCACGAAGCTCACCATGGTCCACACCGGGCGCCCCAATGCGCCGGCGAGATGCGCGATGGAGGTATCCACCGTGATGATGAGATCCAGCTCCGCCAGCAGCGCGGCGCTGTCGGTGAAATCCGCGATATCCTCGCGGACGTCGAGCACTCCCGCTTCACGAATGACCTGTGGCAGTGGTCCACGCGGCTCGATCTGCAGGCTCACGAAGGTTACACCCGGCACCTGCAGAATGGGCCGCAGCATCTCTGGCGCCATTGAGCGACGGCGGTCATCCGCGTGGACCGAGTTTCCCGCCCAGACCAATCCCACCCGGGGAGAGTGATTCGGAGCAAGCCGCTGGCGCCATGTGGCGCGCTTCTGCTCGTCGGCGTGCAGATACGGTCCCTCGACGCTCATCGGCTCGAAATGGCGCAGGACCAGCGGCAGATTGAAGAGCGGCAATTGGAAGTCGTGCGCCGGCGCCACCCGCGAGGAATCGTGCGGGATGAACTCGATCTGCGCATTTCCAAGCTGCCGCACCAGCGGAATGAGAGGTCGCTGGCACTCGACGAGGATGCGGGCCGCGCGCGACTGCGCTAGCAGCAGCGGCAGGTAGCGCAGGCACTGCAATGTGTCGCCAAAGCCTTGGTCGGCGTAGGTGAGGATCGTTCTGCCTTCCACCGGGGAGCCATTCCATGACGGTGTGCCGAAGTGGCGGAGCCGGCCTGCATTCGCGGCGGAGCGGCGGTACCATTCGTATTCGTGCCACCCTTCCTCGTAGTGTCCGTGCAACAGTAGCGATACTCCAAGGTTCAAGTGCGCATCGGCAAAGTCCGCCCGCAAGGCGATCGCCCGCCGGTAGCAGACCTCCGCTTCCGGAAACCGTCCCAGGCGCCAGTAGGCCACGCCCATATTGAGGTGGCCGTCCGCAAAATTGGGATCGAGCGCGAGCACGCGGCGGAGATAGGCGAGACCGTCTTCCGGCCGATCCAGCTTGGTCAGCACGTCGCCGAGATTATTCATGGCTATGAGCAGTTGAGGATCGGATTGCACCGCACGCTCGTAGCAGGCCCCGGCTTCCACGAGTTGGCCGAGTTGGAGGTGGACGTTGCCGAGATTGTTGTGCGCGCCGGCATCCGTCGGCGACATCGCGATCGCCGTCCGGTAAGCTGCGATGGCCTCTTCACTCCGCCCGGCCGCGTGCAGGGCGTCGCCGAGATTGCGCTGCGTGTGGGTGGCATTGGGCTGCAGTTGCAGCGAGTGCTGAAAGCTGGCGATGGCCTGCTCTCGATCTCCCAGGAAACTGTAAGCGACACCCAGGTCCGAATACGCCGAGGCATCCCCCGGCCGCAGCGCGATCGCCTTCTTGATGAATTCCACAGATTCCGCGGGCCGCCCTTGTTGCAGTGTAACCAACCCGAGTTGGTGCCAGGCGGAAGAGTAGTTGGCCTGCACAGCGACGATCTGGCGAAGCAATGCTTCCGCCTCGGCGAGGCGTCCAGATTGCCGGTGCCCCATGGCAATTTGAAAAGCGACTTCGGGTGTGAGCATGGCGCGGCGTTTTCGATCTTCCTATTCGCCCAACAAATCCGGACGCACGCGCTTGGTTTTAAGCAGCGCCTGCTCGCGCCGCCATTTTGCAATGGCCCCATGATTGCCGCTCAGCAGCACATCCGGCACACGCCAGCCGCGAAACTCGACCGGCCGCGTGTATTGCGGGCCTTCGATCAGTCCACTGGCAAAGCTGTCATCCGGCGCGCTGTTTTCATCGCCGAGCACGCCAGGGAGCAATCGCACCACCGCATCCGTGACCACAGCGGCGGCGATGGCGCCATTGGTCAGCACGTAGTCTCCGATGGAGATTTCCTCGTCCACGAGGTGGTCGATCACGCGATGGTCGATCCCCTCATAGTGCCCGCAGAGCAGGATGAGATGGGCGCCGGGTTGGGCGAAGCGGGTGGCCATGGCCTGGTCGAAACGCTTCCCGCCGGGGGTGAGATAGATCACGCGGGCGGGAGAGTGCTTAGTGCTTGGTTCTAAGGGCTCAGTAGTTGGCTGGGCGGCGTCTTCTGACTGAGCACCAAGCACTAAGGACTGAGCACTTCCCCTCCGCTTCAACTCCTCCACCGCCTCAAAGAGCGGCTCACACTTCATCACCATTCCCTGGCTGCCGCCATACGGGGCATCGTCGGTGGTGCGATGTTTGTCGCGCGCCCAGTCCCGGATGTTGTGCACCTGGATCGTCACCAGCCCACGCTGTTGGGCCTTGCCGATCATGCTTTCGCCGAGAGGAATGCTGGCGATGGTGGGAAAGAGAGTGAGGATATCGATGCGCACGGAAGAAAAAGGCGAAGAGCGAAAGGGATGGCTGGAATAGTGGCGAAGAAGTTTCCGGGAGGAAGTAAAAGACGCGAGCAGTTCAGGAAAGTGCGTTCTACCTTGCACTTGCGGCCATAGCCCTTTGCCTTTCGCCTTTCGCCTTTGCCTTCGGGCTGGTTACTTCGGTATGTGGCCAAGTCCCCAAAGAACAAGAACAAGCCCGGCGCCAGCGCCGCAAAAGCGCGCTCGCGCTGGAAAGTGTGGCTTGTGCTGGGCGCGCTCGGGGTGGCGCTGCTGGTCTGCCTGGTCTATGGGTTCTGGGCTTCTTCATTCGACATGAAGGAGGTCCAGGAGATGTCCGAGCGCTCGACTGTCTTTGACATGGACGGCAAGGTCTACTCGCGCCTGCAGGGTGAAAACCGCGTCACGGTGAAGCTCGCGCAAGTGTCGCCGTACTTCATCAAGGCATTGCTCTCTCGCGAGGATTCGCGCTTCTACCAGCATCATGGCGTCGATCCCTTTGGCATCCTGCGCGCGGTCTTTAAGAACCTCACCCACGGCTCGGCCAAGGAAGGCGCGAGCACGCTCACGCAACAGCTCGCCCGCAACAGCTTCCCCGAGGGACTCGGCGCGCGCAAAAGCATCCATCGCAAAGCGCTCGAGGCTTTCGTCGCCGCGCGGATCGAGCAAAACTATTCGAAGGACCAGATCCTCGAGTTTTATGTGAACCGCATTTACTTCGGTTCGACGGTGTATGGCATCGAGACGGCGAGCCAGACTTACTTCGGCAAGCACGCCTCCGATCTCACCCTCGGCGAGGCAGCCATGATCGCCGGGCTCATTCGCGCGCCTTCGTATTTCTCGCCGCTCAAGAACTTAAAAGGCGCCACACGAGAGCGCGACACCGTGCTGGCCCGCATGGTGAAGCTTGGCAAGATCACCGAAGACGAAGCCGCCAAGGCCAAAGCCGCGCCCGTGGTCTTGGCGAAAAAGCGGCCCACTTCCGCACAGGATAACTATGCGATGGACATGGTGCGCCGCGAGATGGAGGAACTGCTCTCCGACGAGCAGCGGCAGGACGGTGGCATGAAGATCTACACCACACTCGATCCCGCACTGCAGAAGACCGCCGAGTCCGCCATCGATACGGAGCTAACCAAGGTCGAGTCGCGCCCCGGTTACAAGCATCCGCGCAAAGCGGACTTCTCCGCGCAGGCCAAGGCCGAGGAGCAGGACACGCCGTATCTGCAGGGCGCGCTCATGGTCATCGACAATCGCAGCGGGGGAATTCGGGCCATCGTGGGTGGCCGCGATTTTTCCGAGAGCAAATACAACCGCGCCATTGCGGCGAAAGCCACGCGACAGATCGGCTCGACCTTCAAGCCATTTGTCTATGCCGCCGCGTTTGAAAAAGGATTGCTGCCCGGTGCGGCAATCGACGATGGGCCGATCGCGCGCGGCGAAGTGCGGCAGGCGGCGAATTGGTCGCCGGAAAATTCCGATGGCACCTACAAGGGCGTGATGCGTGCGGAGGAGGGACTCATCCAGTCGCGCAACACGATGAGCGTGCGGATCGGTGAGCGCGCGGGCCTGAATGAAATCGCGCGGATAGCCGCTGCCGTCGGCATCGAAAACATGCCTCGTCTGCCCGCAGTTTATCTCGGCGCCTTCGAGTCGAATGTCTCCGATCTCACCGCTGCCTACACCGTCTTTGCCAACAACGGGATGCGCAAGCAGAGCTACGTGATCGAGCGCATCGACGATGCGGCCGGCGAGACGATCTATCGCGCAGGGCATATCCAGAGCAAGGCGCTCGACCCCGGCGTGGCGTGGATGCTCACCAGCACGATGGGCAAGGTGATGGAGCGGGGCACCGCGGCCGCGGCCAAGTCGCTTGGCTTCGCCAAACCCGCCGCCGGCAAGACCGGTACGACGAATGACTTCCGGGACGCGTGGTTCGTCGGCTACACCACCTCGCTGACCTGCGGCGTGTGGGTCGGCTTGGATAAGCCCGACACGATCATGCAAAAGGGCTACGGGGCCGCGCTGGCCCTGCCCATTTGGGTCGACGTCATGAAGGCAGCGTCATCACAACGGTATCCCGCGAGCAATTTCCAGCCGCCCGTCCCGCTGCGGCGCGTCGCTGTCTGCTCCGCGTCCAATCAACTGGCGACGAGTGGCTGCGACCACGCCGGCACCGCTTACTCCATCGACCTGCCCGAGTCCCGCATCCCGCGCGACGGCTGCGGAATGCATCGCGGCAGCATCCTCGCGCAAGGAGCTTCCCCGGGAGACGACAGCAACCAAAAGCGTTCCCTGCCGCAGAGTATCTTCCGCTCGTTCCGGAAATTCTTCGGCGGGGATTGAGGGCGGATTCGGCCTCGAATTCTGCCGCTACTGCGGCGCGTGGAGAGTTCCTTCAAGTTATAGCAGTTTAAGCAAAACTGTAGTCGCAGCGAAGGCGCTGTAGTCACGGCGCTCTGCCGCCGTGTGGAGGACGGTGAACAGCGAAAACCTGAATGATCAAGATTCGCTGGCGCTCACGCCCCGACAGAGCGGGGCGACTACAGCGACCGGCGAACGACCACAGTTCAATTTAAACCGC
>JBGGMZ010000148.1:0-10194 GCA_041287745.1 Chthoniobacter sp.
GACTTCCAGGAGTTCATGATCGTGCCGAAGAATTTCCCGACCTTCTCCGAGGCGCTCCGCGCCGGCACCGAGATCTTCCACTCGCTTAAGAGCGTGCTGAAGGGCCGCGGCCTTTCCACCGCGGTGGGTGACGAAGGCGGCTTCGCACCGAACTTCGAGAGCGCCGACGACGCGTTGGAGTCGATCGCCGAGGCGGTGAAGAAAGCCGGTTACAAGTTTGGCAAGGACGTCTTCATCGCGCTGGACGTTGCTTCCTCCGAATTTTACGACAAGGCGAAGAAGCAATACGTCTTCAAGAAGAGCGACGGCTCGAAGCGCAACGCTGAGGAGCTGGTCCAGTACTACGTCGGTCTGCAGAAGAAGTTCCCGATCATCTCGATCGAAGACGGCTGCGCCGAGAACGACTGGGCGGGCTGGAAGAAGCTGACCGAAGTGATGGGCGCGAATACCCAGCTCGTGGGCGACGATCTCTTCGTCACGAATGTCGAATTCCTCCGCAAGGGCATCGAGACTGGCACGGCCAACTCCATCCTGGTGAAGGTGAACCAGATCGGTTCGCTGACCGAGACGCTGGACGCCATCGAGCTCGCCAAGGAGAACAAGTACACCGCCGTCATTTCCCACCGCTCGGGTGAGAGCGAGGACAATACTATCGCCGATATCGCCGTGGCGACGAACGCCGGGCAGATCAAGACTGGCTCGCTCAGCCGCACGGATCGCGTGGCGAAGTACAACCAATTGCTGCGAATCGAAGAAGAATTGGGTGACAACGCCGTTTATGGCGGTAAGATGCGCTAAGTGAGCTCGGCCCAAGGCCACTTCCAAAACTCCTCTCCGTCTGGGGGAATCTGGTATTTCCTCAATCGGCTCCTGTTCGTACTCATCCTATTGGTGCTGGGAGCGATTGCGGCTTACCACTTCCTTCCCGAGGTGTCGAAGCGTCGCGACCAGCAGGCGCGGGTGGAGGCACTCAAGCTCGAGGTGGATCAGCAACGGCAACTCCTCATCCGCAATACGCGAAGCGAGGAGCTTCTGAAACATGACCCGGAGTATGTGGGCCTCATCGCCCGTGATCGTCTCGACCTGATGAAGGATGGCGAAACGATCTATCGTATCGATCCCGTGAAGCCGGATCGGATGAATATGCGGCGGGTGCATTGACGCGGCGGTCGCGTTGTTGGTTCACGCCCTCGGTGCAGGGCGCTCACTCACCTATCTCACTCACTCTTTCACTTCTTTCCTAGCCATGCCTCTCGATCTCCAAGCCATCAATACCGAAGAATTCAAAGCCCGCATCGGCGAGCTCCGGAGGTATCTTTGACTACCCCAAGCTGCAGGCTCGCCTGACGGAACTCGAAGGCCTGATGGCCGAGCCCGATTTCTGGGGGAATAAAGAACGCGCGCAAAAGAACGTGGAGGAAGTCTCCACGTTGCGAAACAAGATCGGTCCCCTGCTATCGCTGGAACGGCAGATCGACGACCTGCCCGTGATGATCGAGCTGGCCCGTGAGGCCGGTGACGAATCGAGCGTCCAGGAAGTGGAGAAGGAGTTTGGCGTCATTCAAAGCGGCCTCGCCGCCTTTGAGCTCAAGATGCTACTCAACGGGCCGAACGATCGCTTCAACGCCTTCCTTACGATCAACTCCGGCGCCGGCGGCACGGAGTCGTGCGACTGGGCGGATATGTTGCTGCGCATGTATCAGCGCTGGATCGAACGGCAGGGCTTCAAGAGCGAGGTCGTGGACATTCAGCTCGGGGAAGAAGCAGGCATCAAGTCGTGCACGCTGAAGGTCACGGGCGAATACGCTTTCGGATATCTCGCCACCGAACGTGGCGTGCACCGGTTGGTGCGCATCTCGCCTTTCGATGCGAACAAGCGGCGGCATACATCGTTCGCCGGCGTGGATGTCGTACCCGAGCTGCCCGAGAGCGCGCCGATTGAGATTAACGAAGCGGACATCGAGGTGGATACCTACCGAAGCGGTGGCAAGGGTGGCCAGAACGTGAACAAGGTGGAAACCGCCGTGCGCATTCGCCATATTCCCTCGGGCCTCGTGGCGGCGTGCCAAAACGAGCGCAGCCAGCAGAAGAACAAGGTGACCGCGATGCGCATGTTGCAGGCAAAGTTGCAGCAGATCGAAGTCGACAAGATGGCTGCGGAGACAGCCGCGGCGTATGGGGAAAAGGCCGACGTGAGCTTCGGCAGCCAGATTCGCAGCTACGTCTTCCAGCCATACCAGAAGGTTCTCGACCTGCGCACCGGCGTAGACACGAGCAATATCCCGGCCGTGATGGATGGCGATATTGATGCCTTCATCCAAGGCAAGCTACGTGGCCTGAAGCGCGAGAAGGGTGCGACGGACGACGAGTAACACTTGGCTGGTGGGACGGCGGGGTTCCCTGGGTCCACTTTCTTCCGTCCGAAGCAGGCCCAACATGCGTATAGGTTTGTAAACCTATGAGCACCCGCAATCCTTCCCTGAAAAATCTCAAGAGCCACCTGCCGCACAAGACGGGCATCAACCTGCCGGACAATGCCCGGTCGCAACTGGTGACCCTGCTGAACCAACAGCTCGCAAATCTCGCCGATCTGCACTCGCAAACAAAGCAGGCGCACTGGAACGTACGCGGCGAGGAGTTCTATCAACTGCACAAGCTCTTCGACGATCTCGCCGAGCCGTTCGACGAATTCATCGATACCGTCGCCGAACGCGCCGTTACCTTGGGCGGGCTGGCGCTTGGCACAGCACGCGGCGCCGCGGCCGCATCGGAATTACCCGAGTTCCCACTGGAGCCGGGCGGCTTCGAATACGCCAAGGAATTGGCCCAGCGCTTTGTCAAGGCGGCCAACTCCGTACGCGATGCCATCGATACAGCCGACGATCTCGGCGATAAAGACGCGGCCGATATCTTCACCCAAATCTCGCGGGAATTGGACAAGAGCGTCTACTTCCTAGAGGCCCACTTCCGCTCGTAGAAGAAGAGTCAGGTAACGAGAGCCAAGAGCCAGGTGTTGCAGGCCACGCGAAAGCCGTGGCGCCCACTTAGCTCTGCTTACTTGGCTCTTGTCACTTCTGCGGAATAATCAAAACCATCCCCGGCTTGATCTTCACCGTGCCTTCGAGTGCGTTGAAGTTCGCATCCTGGATGTCTCGAGCACGCGAGGCGTTTTTGTAGAACTTGCGGGATATCTTGGCCAGCGTGTCACCGGATTGGACCGTGTAGGTCCGAGCCCCGGGTGGGATCGGCTTTTGCACCGGCTCGCCTCTCGCATTCATCGTAGCCGTCGGCATCGCCTTCTGGGCTCGGAGCGCTGTGAGTTGTTCGCGCAGGATTTGATTCTCGTTCTTCAGCCGCACGGCATCCTGCTGCGTGATGGGCGAGCCGTTGGACATCTGGGTCAGAAGCTTCGTCTCACCCTCTTTCTTGTAAGCCTTGGCGTCTTTCACGTGCGGACCGTTGGGCAATAGCGCCAGGTAGCGATCCATGTGATGCAAGGCATCGATCGGGCTCTTGAGCTTCCCATCGTAAATGAGAGCCAGCTTGTAGTGGGCCTCGGCGGTCTTGGCAGTACCGTCGAGCGCTCCTTCGTAGAGATCCACCGCAGCGCGATAGTCCCCCGCCGCTGCCTTCTTGTCGGCCGCAACGATGCTCTCTTTGGTGCCCTTGTCGAACAGCCGCTCACACGCGGGAGTCGCGAGCAAAGTTGTCGCGATCAATACGCGCACCAGCGATCGGCCGAAACTCTGCATCTCAGTCTTTCTTGCTCAAGCCTGCTCGATCCAGCGCGTCGACCACGGTCTTGAGCACGCGGAGACGGGCGAACCATTTGTAATTCGCCGCGACCACCGTCCAGGGCGCATCCTCGGTGGAGGTCTTTTCAAACATGTCCTCGGCCGCATTGTTGTGCTCGTCCCATTTGCGACGATTGCGCCAGTCCTCGTCGTTGATCTTCCAGTGTTTGTAGGGATCGGCCTCGCGCCGCTTAAAGCGGAAGAGCTGCTCGTCCTTCGAAATATGGAGGTAGAACTTCAAGATGATCGCGCCATCGTCCGCCAGCATGTGCTCGAATTCATTGATCTCTTCGTAGGCCCGCTTCCACTCCTTCTCCGTGGCAAATCCCTCCACGCGCTCCACCAGCACTCGGCCATACCACGAGCGGTCGAAGATCACCGTCTGCCCGCGGGGCGGCAGCTTGTTCCAGAAGCGCCACATATAGTGATGCTGGTACTCCTCGGCAGTCGGCTTCACGATGGAGTGCACGCGCAGGAGACGCGGGTCGAGCCGCTCGGCTACGCGCTTGATTGCACCGCCTTTGCCAGCGGCATCTGGGCCTTCAAAGACGACGATGAGTGAACGATTTGCCTCCGCTAACTCGCGCGTAAGGTTGAGCAGCCGGAGCTGGAGTTCCTTTAGCTTCGGTTTGTAGTCGTCCTCGTCGATCGACTTGTGCTCCAAGTCGTCGAGGCGGCGGCCTTTTTTCAATCCGTTCGGCTCTTTGAGACTCGGCATGCGGGGCGTTATAGCGGCGAAGGCTGGGAGTGCAAGCTGCGGAGAAAATCCTTATGCGCCAGACCAGACAAATGTAATCGGCTTCTCCACATCTGGGTGGAGGCTTTGATGCACCGGACAGGTCAGCGCCGCGCGCTCGAGCGCCTCGCGCCGCGGGTGTGTGTCCGGCAAGGGCATGACGATCTCGCAAGTGAGCCGCGCGATGCGCCGCACGGGGACCTGTGTCATCTCCTTGCCCACGCTGATCTTCATCCCGCGAAGATCGATATCGTGCTGCTGGGCATAAATGCCCATGACCGTCGCCATGCAGGTGCCCAACGCCGTGGCCACGAGATCGGTGGGCGAGAACGACTCCCCTTTGCCGTGATTGTCGATGGGGGCATCGGTAAGCAGCTTGTTGCTCGAAGGGCCGTGCACGGCCTCGCAGCGCAGGCCACCCTGATATTCGATGGAGATTTTGACCATGTCGTCAGGAGTATGCGGGAAACCGCATGGCCGTGGCGAGCATCGCTTGCACACCGGGCACAATTCCCCGCAGGTATCGTGCGGTTTCGTTTTTCCAAAGTTGGCGCACTGTCTCCAAGTGGTCGTCTGGCAATTCATCCGGGCGCGCTTCCGCCTCGGGGTCGTAGGGCAACTCGAGAGTGATCATTGCGGGAGCAGAGCCGTCTGGATATTCCAGCCCATAGCCACACCACTGGCCCAGCGAACCGGGACACGCTGCATAGGTCCGCTGGAGCCGGCGCTGGCCGCGCCCTGGCTCTGTCACCCGCAGGCGGTAAGGCCGGGGGGCCGCTTCATCGAGCGAATCCCACATCGCCTGCGCGAGCTGGGTCGATTGCTCGCCATCCGCATCGATCTCCGCCAGGGCCCAGTGCAGGCTCACGATCTTGGCCGGCTGCCACGCCAGGATGAAATTGCGCAGCGCGACAGTTTCCGGCTCGGACCATGCATACGGTCCGGGTGGTTCATCACAATCCTCGCGCCAGTTGAATCCGCAGTTGCGATTCAGGTCGACGCCCCGCGCATTGTAGCGCGTCGAGCGCTCGGCGCCATCGGGATTGGCCAGTGGCAGCACCATCGTTGGAAATCGCGCGAGTTCGATCCACTGCGCACTCTGCAAGTAATCCTGCAGCACCCGCACGGTGGCCGGTTCATTGCCATGCGTGCCCCCGATGAGCAGAGTGGCATTGCGCGGCAGCGACGGGATCGACAAATCGAAGTTCGCATGCGCCGGGATTTCGCGGCCCTCGACTGAGCGGCCAATGGATCGAGTGAAGATTGGGCTACCTTGCATGCGTGATCAGATAATACGATTCCAGAAATCTGCTCCCGTGGAAATAGATTCTCCTTTGTGATGAAACTTACCTGCACCAGCCGCGAATTGCATCCCCGCCACGCCTTTCGCATCAGCCGCGCGCGAAGGACCGAGGTGCGGAACGTCTTCATTCGACTCGAAGAAGGCGGCGTCACGGGCTACGGTGAAGCCTCTCCGAATTCCTTCTACGACGAGACATGGGAGAAAGTCATCGCCAAGCTGGAAAGCGCGCGCAGTTGGATCGAGACCCTGGAAATCCAAAATGTGGCGGATATCGAAACGGCTTGGAAAGCGATGTGGGATCATGTGGCCCCTTCGCGCGCGGCGCAGTGTGCTCTGGACATCGCGCTTTGGGATTGGCTGGCTCGCACGCAGGGCACGACTGTCTCGCAACTGGCTTGGGGAAAGGCTCCGCAGCCCGTGACGACTTTTGCCACGATCGGCCTATCGAGTCCCGACGAACTCGTGGAGAAGGTCGCGGAGCTGCGTGGCTTCGCCCGGATCAAGATCAAGTCCGACCAATCGGCCAGCCTCGATCCCGTGCGGTTCGTCCGCGAGCAAACTTCTGCCTTGCTCGCGGTCGACGCAAACTGCGCCTGGGGTGCGGTGAATCTGCCCTTTCTCGTTCATGAACTGGCTGCGCTCGGCGTGACTTTCATCGAGCAACCATGGCCGCCCGATCGCGATGGCGAGTTACCGTCATTGGAATTGCCCATTATGGCTGACGAAAGTTGCGTGACCGAGGAAGACGCAAGGCGACTGGCTGTTCCGTTCGATGGATTCAACATCAAGCTCGTCAAATGTGGCGGCATCACGCCGGCACTTCGCATGGTGAAGACCGGCCACGCGCGAAAGAAGAAGATGATGGTCGGTTGCATGCTCGAAAGCAGTGCCCTCATCGCAGCTGGCGCGGTCGTCGCGCAACAAACCGACTACGCGGATCTCGATGGTGCGTGGTTGCTAGGCGACGACCCTTTCACCGGATGGCAGTTCAACCGCGGTCAGTTACAGCCCAACTCGGAACCTGGTCTGGGCGTTCAGCCGGAACGCGGCTTGTTCCCGGACCTATAAGCCCGGGATCAATTGTCGGCTTTTTTCGCCGTGGCATCTGCCGGCGGAGCGACCGGTTTTTCCGGGGCCTTTGCCTCCGGCTTTTCCGGCGCTTTGACTTCGGTCTTCTCCGGCACCTTCTCCGCCGGTTTCTGCGGTGTTGCTCCAGCAGGTTTCTCCGACGATTTGTCAGCCGGTTTGGACGGCGGCTGATCGGCTGGCTTTGCCGCAGGTTTCTCCGCCGTCTGTGCCACGGGCGTCTCCGGCGCTTTCGGCACCACCCGCTTGGGGGTTGCTTTCAATCGTGCATCGAAGGTTTTCCAAAACTCCTCCGCCGGCTCCGTCATTTTCTGATACGAGAGGCGCTTCAGCGTCGGGTGATTCCGAAGGAACGCGATATCCTTGCACTGCATGGGAATTAACACGCTTTCCAAGCTCGTCATCTCCATGAGTGGGCGCAGATCCATGAGCGCTGTGCATCCTTCGAGATTAAGTTCACGCACGGGCGAATGGACGAGCGGCTTGAGATCGGAGATGCCGGTATGGCTGAGCGTAAGCGTCTGGAGCGGCAAGCCATACAGCGGCGAGATGTCTTTTACCCCGCGGCAGTTCGCAAGGTAGAGCTGCTCGATCTTGGTGTCCTTGAGCGGTGTAAGGTTGTTTACCCGCGTGCTGGTGAGACGCAATACTTCCAAGGGTAGATCGTGCAGTGGCTTCAGGTCGGTCACGGCGCTCGACTCGAGATTCAGGCTGCGCAAGGGCATGCCTTCCAGCGGCGAGAGGTCGCGCACCAGAGTGTGCCCCAGCGAGAGGGTTTGCAATTCCATCCCTTTCAGTGCCCCAATGTCGGTAATCTTCGTTTCATCCAGCACGAGCCCAGCCACCGGCAGATCGCGCAGTTTCTTGAAATCCGGTTGCGCCATGTAGCTGTAATCTACATTCACCGTGTCGTCCGGATTGGCTTCCACCCGCTGAGCTCGTACGCCTTTCTTGTCCGCCCAATCGCGCAGAAGTTTTCCGACGCGCATTTTATCCATCCCTAATCCCTGGCGGATATTCTCGGCCGCGCCGCGTCGGCCTTGAGCAACCACAGCCTTGTACAACTCATCCTGGATCGCCGGCTTGATCTGCTCGTCCGTGCCGATGGCCTTCATAATACGGCGGGTCAAATCGACGTTGACCTGGGCTTCCTTGAGCTTGGGATTCAGACGCAACGCCTCGGAATATGCATCGACAGCCTCCTCCAGCCGCAACTGCGCCTGCAAAATATTACCGCGCAGATTGTGATAGTTGGCCTCGTTGGGAACCTGCTGGATGGCGTAATCGATTTTTTCCAGCGCTCCGGCCAGGTCGAGGTCGTCGATCAGCTGCTGCGCTTCCGCGGCGAAGGTCGGCGCCGTGCCGCGCAGTTCGTCGAGACGCGCGGCGGCCAGTTGTTCCTGATCCAGCGCGCGTTTTTCGCTCATTCGCGCGCGATCGCGCTCGTGCATGAGCTGCAGGAAAAACCCGATCACGACCACATTGAAAATGACCGCAAAGACCACGAAGAGGGCGACCTCCTTTTTGTGCCGGGCGGCGAAGAGCAGCGCGTGCTTTGCCATGCTGGCCCGCTCTGCCTTGGTGGCGAAGCCGCCTTGATACGCCTCGATATCGCACTGCAAATCCTCGACGTGCTGATAGCGATCCGCCGGATCGAGCGCGAGCGCCTTCATCACTACGGCGGAAAGCCCATCGGGAATGCGTTTGTTCGGACAATGTGCGAACACCAAATTGCTATTCGCCTCTCCCGAGTCACTCGAGCCATCCAGGGACGGCGTCTTGGTGGCGGATTTCTTGACGGGTTGATTGTAGCTCGAAGGTGGCGCGATCGAGCTCGTGACGATCTTCTCCACCACTTCGTGCACGGTCTCCCCCTCCACCGGCGGGCGCAGCGCGAGGATCGCGTAGAGAATGCCCCCGAGCACATAGATGTCTGAGCGTTCATCGATGCGATCCAGCTCCCCTCGCGCTTGTTCCGGAGAAATGTAAGGCGGAGTGCCGACGATGAGCCCGTGCATCGTTTCAAAACCACGCAGGTCATCCGCGGCCTTGGTCGCCATCAGCTCGGGCATCGTTGCGGCCGGCGCGTCCGGCGTTTCCTTCCGCACCGTGCTCATGTTTTTCGCCAGGCCCCAGTCCATGACGAGCACCTCACCGAAGGAGCCGATCATGATATTCTCCGGCTTCAGGTCGCGGTGAATGATGCTCTTGGAGTGCGCATACGCGACCGCGTCGCAGACCTTTTGGAAAATAGTGAGCAGCGCACCAAGCGGATATTTCTCGATCGTTTTCTGCCGCCCGTTACGAATCCCGCGCAACACGTCGTCAAGGGTCGTGCCCTTGACAAACTTCATCGTGTAAAAAATCTCACCCTGCTCATCGATACCCAGCTCGTAAACCGGGACGATATTCGGATGCTCGAGCTGGCCGGTGAGCTGCGCCTCATCGATGAAGCGCAGCACATTCTCACGGGAGAACTGGTTGCTCGTCTTCATCACCTTCATCGCCACCGTACGGCGGATGCGCAGGTCGCGCGCTTGCAGGATCACGCCCATGCCACCGCGATTGATCGTGGTGATGACCTTGTACTTCTTCTGCTCGAGCTGCTCGCGCACTTGCGCCAGACCGAGGTCCTTGTCCCAGAGCGCCTCGGCCAGTTGCTTCGCCGCCGCCTCACGGAGTCGGATGAAGAGCCGGGCCGCCCCGATCTGCACTTCCTGGTCGAGCCGCACCCGCGTGGGCAATTGCACCTGGATGCCGTCGATGAAAACGCCGTTGCTGCTGCCGAGGTCCTCGACGACGAGCTCGAAGGCGTTGAAAGTCAGCCGCGCATGATGCCGCGACACCAGATCCGCATCCACCACGACCGGGCACGAGGCGTCGCGCCCGATGATATACTCACCGTGCTCGATCGCGTATTTGGCTTTCAGTTCCTGGCCGACGTAGACGAAAATCTCCGCCAGGATCTGGTCCGGCATCGCGTCCGCGTCATTCATTAGCGGGTCAGGCATTACAGAGGGCAAGTCGCTCATTCAGGGTCGAAGTCAACAAGCACAATCCGCAAACCGCCAATTCCAAAGGCTGTGCGAGTTGTGCCGTGCGGGATGAAACCCGCATGACCCTGTTGAGTTGCTCTTCAATAAAACGCGAGCGATCGCACGCGTCAATTCGGCGGCGCAGCCGGGGCAGGCGGTGCGGCGGGTGCAGGAGCGGCACCCGGATCGGGCAAGCCAGCCGGCGCCAGGCCGGGGACGTCCGCCGGTGGCAATCCACCC
>JBGGMZ010000149.1:0-17083 GCA_041287745.1 Chthoniobacter sp.
GTAATGGCATTCGTCGTCGCCAGGCTCAGGATGCCGCTGGAGGGCACTCCTGCGCCGACATCCGCCCTGCCGCCCACGGCAAAGGTCCCGCCGCTGTTCGTGTAGGTGAAGCTGCCCAGGCCGGTCATATCCACCGTCTCCGAGCCGCCCACAGTCGAATTTCCGGCGCCAACGGAGAAGCTCGAACCGGTGACGGTGAGGGCGCCGCCCGCGCCGCGGAGGGTGTAGTTATTCGTGCCGGTGAGGGCAAAGGTCACATTGGCCAGCGACTGGCTGGTGGAGCCGAGATCCAGGGTGCCGTTTGCGCCGGTGAAATTCACCGTGCCCGTGGTGGCCAGGCGATTGTTGCCGCCGCTCAGCACCAGCGTGCCGGCGGCGATGTTCGTCGCGCCGGTGTAGGTATTCGCGCCGGAGAGCACCCATGTGCCCGCGCCATTTTTCGTCACGCCCAGACTAGCCGCGCCACCGTTCGAGATCACCCCGCTGATGGTATTCGTGCCCGTGTTCGTACCCGCGAGGTTCAGCGTCTCGGCGAGGGTCGTGGTGCCGGCGGCGATATTCCCTGCGAACTGCAGCGTGGTCGTCGCGCTCGTGCCATCGTTTTGGAAAGTATAGGTCCCCGCCGCGGTCGGTGAAGCCGGCGCAAGGATGATCGGCGCATTGATCGTGAAGGTCTGCCCCGCGCTGGTCAGCGTCGAAAGGATGGCGATTGATCCGCTGTCCGCCGTGGTCAGCGTGTTTCCGCCCAGCGTGCCGAGCGAAAAGGTCGTCGCGGCGGTGTCGAAATTGATGCTCTTCGGTGCGATATCGGCCGCCCACGCGATGTTGCCCGTCGGAATATTGAACCGCGCGATGTCGCCCACTCCGGGCACCGTGTTGGGCGTCCAGTTGCCCGGGATGTTGAAGTCCCCGCCAGCAGGGTTATTCCAGTCGATCACATCGGCGCGCACCGACGGCACGGAAGAGGCTGAGAGAACGATGGCGATGGTTCCTGCGAGGACGACGGCGCCACGGCGGGATACCTTGGCGAGGAGCGAGGAGGAACGATTCGAGAGCATGTTCTGGAGCATGAGGCGCGCGGAGAGAACCATCGAGAAGGCGTCCTCTCAACGGGTTTTTTGCATAAAATGAACTGCTTACCACTGTAAGCTCCTCTCTTGTAGCATCCTGTGGTGTCGTGGTTTCCTCCACCACTACCCATTGTGGTTTTTCCTTGCCCGTGCTCTCTTGCAGGCCTAGAAAAAGTCGCGGCATTTCGCGGATCAGCAGTCCCAATTTCCCACTCGCCCTCATGAAAACCGAGATCTCGAAGTTCTGTGAAGCCTATCTCCACGTACTCAACGCCCTGCCGCCCGCCATGCGCGATGCCACGGCAGCCATGGAAAAAGGCGATGCGGAAGGGCTGCTCCAGCGCCCGCTGGCCACGCTGAACGACACCCGCGCCCGCCTCCGCAGCCTCGTGGAGAAGCTTGAGAGCCAGCAGGCTTATCTCCTCATCTTCGGCCCCCTCAAGAGCGGCAAGTCCACGCTCATGAACGCCATCAGCCGCACCTACGTGAGCGAAGTCACCTCGCTCCCCGGCTATCCCTGCCTCGTCTACGTCCGCCACAGCGAGCAGCCCTATTTTTCCGCGACGCGTTACAATGGCCGCGAAACGGTCTTCGCCGATGGCCGCGTGTTGCGCGATGTCATCGCCGACAGCCACCTCGCACTCGCCGAGCAGATCCGCGAGGCGGAAAACCGCCGTGGCGACTTCGATCCGCGCCACGACTTCAGCGAGGCCATCCGCCGCATCGACGTCAAAGTGCCCGTCGAAAATCTCGCCGAGTCGAGCACCGTGCTCGTCGACACTCCCGGCCTCTACAGCCGCATGAATTTCGGCTACGACGTGCTCACCCGCGAGTTCCGCGACAGCGCGGCCTGCGCGGTCTTTGTCGTCAAGACGGACAACCTTTACCTCGAGCAAGTCTTCGCCGAATTCAATCAGCTCCTCGGCCTCTTCAGCCGCATTTTCCTCGTCATCAACGTCGACTCCAGCAAGCGCGACTTGCAGCCCGACGGCACGCTCTCGCCCAGCGCCGAGAGCCGCAATCCGCAGCAAATCATCGAGGCGTTCAAGACGCTCTCCATGGCCGGCCCGCTGCGCACCGCTTACGAGGAAGGCCGCCTGCGCCTGCACGCAGTCGATCTCCTTAGCGCCGCCTCCAGCTTCCTCGCCAAACCCCAATACAGCCATGCCACTGCAACCTCCACCACCGCCCCGAGTTCCGCCTACCAGTCCGCGCCCGCAAACGGGACCAACGGACACCATGACGCCGACGACACCCAGCGTGTCGCCTTCGACGCCTTCCTAGCCGACCTCACGGACTATCTCAACAGCAGCGACTACACTCGGGAATTCCTGCGCGACAGCCTGCGGCAGGGGTCCACTCTCTGCGGCGAAATGCGCGAAGTCTGCGAAGGCCCGGAGATCAAGAAACTCGCCGAGGAGCAAGCGAAGCTCGCCGAGGAAATGAGCGCGCTGCAGGAAAAGATCGCCACCACCGAGCGGCTGCTCGGCGTGGATTGGGAAGCGACCTTCGACCTGGCGCGTACCGAAAACAGCAAGGCCATCGATCGCGCCGCGCGCGAGAAAGCCGAGGCCCTCCTGAAAGAACTTACCACTGCGCTCGACGAATGGTACGGCACCGACGCCAGCCTCGCCGACCTCGCCGCGCGCCATTGGAATCCCATCATCACCCGCGCCGCCCGTGACCTCGCGGAAGAATCGGGCACCCGCCTCAGCTCGCTCCTGGGCGGACCGCTCGGCGGCGCCGAGCCCGCTGCAGCCGTCATGACCGACCTGCACGCCATCGATTTCGCGCTAGCCCCCACTGCGACCGCCGCCACGCCCGCGCTCTCGACCGCCGAACCCACCGAAGCGTATCCGCTCGAGATCAAAGGTGAGCACGTGCCGGTGAAAAAAACCTTCGGCGATTGGGTCCTCTTCCGCGGTATCGCCACCGTGCGCCGCCGCATCTTCGGCGAAGACCTCCAGCAGCCCATCGCTCCGGAGATCAAGCAGAAGCGTCTCCCCGCCGAGACCACCCGCGCCGCGCTGCTCGAGATGGCCGGCGCCTCCGTCCGCGAGCGTTTCCCCGAGCTTCCCGCAAAATTCGCCTCCTCGCTCGCCACCGCCTACGCCGGCAAATTCCGCCAGTCGATCATCGAACGCCTGCGCCAGCAACGGGACGAATTTGCCGTGGCCAACGCGCAGCGCCAAGGCCCGCACGATACTATCACGACCATCCTCAATGCCATGAAAGCCCTCGACGAACAGAGCAGCAAATCCGTCGCCGAGATCATCCTCATGGCCCAGCAGGAAACCGGCGAAACGCTGGAAGCCCCCGGTGCCACCAGCATCCCCACCGAAGCCGAGCCCGCCAGCGCAGCGTAGCTGAGGGCGGATGGTGGAGGGAGAGAGCCGTCTCGTTTCCTCGCGCCGAAGTTGCACTTCGGAACGAAGGAGTAACCAATGCGCTCGAGGAGCCCTCGCCGCTAGTTTGCCTTGGGAGTAGACTGCGCAGGCTTGGCCCGGCGGTCCAGGTTGTCGAAACCGCTGCTGCTGCTGAACTCGAGCTTTTGGCCGTCGCGGGTGAGGGAAACTTTCCAGGCGACGACTTTGTCGACGTGCATGTCGGAGGAGCCGTGCATGTGGCCCCCGATGTGGAAGCTGCCGAGATCGACGCTGGTGCTCTGGCCGGGCTTGAGGGGCGGGATCTTGGCCGTGCCGGTGTACCGCTCAACGTTCGCCGTTTCGGTGAAGTAGCGGTTAACGAGGACGATGGAGTCGATGGGAGTCTCGGGCAGGTCTTTGCTCGAGTTGTTCTTGATATCGACCTTCAGCGTCTGGTCCTTGTCGATCTCCATGTTGCCGACGCCGTTGACGGTGACCTTGTCGTTGTGGCCGGTGGTCTTTTTGCTGATCTCGACGAGGAGACCGCCTTTTTCCGCCGCGGTCACGGCCGCGGTGGTGAGGAACAAAGAGGAGAGGAAAACTGCCGACCACAAAACCGTCCGGGGATTCACACGCATCGCCTTCATAGTGTTAGGGATAGTATCCGTAGAATCGCGGGGGTCAATCCCGGAACGGAGCCCAAAGCGGGGGAAAACTTTCGTCCTTCGTTTCGTTCCCTTGACTCCCGCCCACACGGTCCTACGTTTCCTTTCCACAATAGAAAGGCCCCCATTCTATGGAAATCGTCGGTACTGTCAGCAGCCTCCTCAGCGACAAGAACCCTCACATCTGGACCATCAAGTCAGATGCCACCGTCTACGAAGCAATCGCCTTGATGGCCGACAAAAATATCGGCGCCGTACCGGTGGTCGAGCGCGGTAAACTCCTCGGTATGCTTTCCGAGCGCGACTACACGCGCAAAGTAATCCTGTGGGGCAAGTCCTCCAAAAAGACCGCAGTCAACGAGATCATGACTCCCCACCCGGTTACCGTTACCCCCAGCGACACCGTCGGCGAATGCATGCGCCTCATGACCGAGAAGCGCGTGCGTCATCTGCCGGTGATGGAGAACGGCGACTTCGTGGGCATCCTCTCCATCGGCGACGTCGTCCGTTGGATGATCTCCGCACAGACCGCCACTATCGACCAGCTCACGAAATACATCTACGGCGAGTAGCGGATACCCGCAGGCGCGTGAAGTGATGGAGGGCGCTGTTTCGTCAGCGGCTCTTCTTCGCGTGCAAGAGTATCGAGAAAGGTGCTGAGGACGACGTGGCGGAGAAGACTGCGGATGCACTACGGCATGCACCTCTCTCGAAACTGAAGAGCCGGAGCCATCGCACCTCGCCTCCCGATAAAAATGTTCGGCGATTTTTCAGCGCCGTATAGTCGCCGCACGACAAATCAGGAAATTCACGTACTCGGACCTTTCCTCGCAAGTGTCCTCCATTCGCCGGGCGTCCGATTGAGACACTGTCTTTCGAGCAAACTAACAACGCATCGACATACATTCTCCCACTCTCCGGTAAGCCGCTCCACGTCGGAAGATCGTCCTACGTACAATCCGACACATTGAGTCGTCGCTTCGGTATCCGGCGAATGGAGTGCCAGCAGCGCATGGCATAGCCAGTGCTAAAGAGCGCTCATGCTTGTCGTCTTCGAACATCGCGATCGCGCCGCAACCCGGCATGCGGGCCGCATGCACGTGCGTGCCGCGAACGATACATCGAACTCCCTCACCGCGTCTCATGCATCTTCCGCAAAGCACTTTTGAAAATGCCCGCGTGCTCGTCGTGGACGACGACGAGCGCAGCTCCCTCCTGCTCCAGCGCATGCTGCGGGGCCATTTCGAGGTCCACATCCTCAACGACGAGCGCGAGATCTTCGAGACCTTCGAGCGCCTGCACCCGGATCTCCTGCTCCTCGATATCTACATGCCGCACATCGATGGCTTCGAGATCCTGCGCCGCCTGCGCGAAAGCGGCGCGGCCGATGATTTCTTTCCCATCCTCGTCTTCACCGGCGATCAAAGTCCGCAGACCAAAGTGCGCGCCCTCACCGCCGGCGCGAAGGATTTCCTGCACAAGCCCCTCGACGCCGCCGAAGTCACCGCGCGCATCCGTAATCTGCTCGAG
Source organism: Chthoniobacter sp. (assembly GCA_041287745.1). Taxonomy (GTDB): domain Bacteria; phylum Verrucomicrobiota; class Verrucomicrobiia; order Chthoniobacterales; family Chthoniobacteraceae; genus Chthoniobacter. Next base: position 5,632 of record JBGGMZ010000149.1, read on the forward strand.
ACCCGCTTCCTCCATCTCGAGTTGCAAAGCCACAATATCTTCCTAGAGGAGCGCGTCCACGAGCGCACTGCGCAGCTCGAGGCCACCCTCGCGAACTTGCGCGCCACGCAGGCCCAGGTCATCAAGCGCGAACGGCTCGCCGCGCTCGGCGTGATGGCCAGTGGCATCGCCCACGATTTCAACAACACGCTGTCTTCCATCCTCGGCTACGGCGAGTTGCTGCTCGAGAGCCCCGAGCACACCGACTACATCGAGCACATTCTCAGCGCGGGGCACGATGCCCGGCAGATCGTCCGCCGCCTGCGCGAGTTTTACAAATCCGGCGACGATGGGGCGCCCTACACCGCCGTCCAGCTCAACACGCTCATCGACCAGGCCGTCGCCGTCACCATGCCGCGCTGGAGCGGGCAGGCGCTCACTTGGGGGGCGCACATCACCGTCACGCGGCAGCTCGGCGAGATCCCGTTCATCGCCGGGAATCCGGTTGAATTGCGCGAGCTGCTGGCCAATCTCATCTTCAACGCCGTCGATGCGCTCCCGCATGGCGGCCAGATCCTCATCCGCACCGCCACGGAGGGCGATACCGCCGTGATCCGTCTCAGCGACGATGGCCTCGGCATGGATGCCGAGACGGTGCGCCGCTGCCTCGAGCCCTTCTTCACCACCAAGGGCGAGCAAGGCACCGGCCTCGGCCTGAGCGTCGTCCATGGCATCGTGCAGCGGCACAGGGGCGCCATCCACATCGAGAGTGACCTGCACGCCGGCACCACCGTCACCCTGCGCTTCCCCTCCACCACCGAGGCCGCGATCGCCGCCACCCTGCCCGTGACGCCCGCGCTCGAGCGCCCGCTGAGAATCCTCTTCGTCGACGACCAGCCGATCATCTGCGAACTCGTCTCCGAGCTCCTGCGCACCGACGGCCACACCGTGGATACCGCGGGCAGCGGCGGCCTCGCCCTCGAGAAATGCCAGGGCGTCAATTACGACCTGGTCATCACCGACCTCGCCATGCCCGGCATGAACGGTGGCCAGCTGGCCAGCGTGATTCGCCAGCTCACTCCGGCGAAGCCCATCATCATGCTGACCGGCTTCGCTGATCTGTTGAGCGAGCCCAGCGAACCGAATCCGAACATCGACGTCATCCTCGCCAAACCCGCCAGCCTGGAAGAACTCCGCCGCGCCATCTTCGCAGCCCTCACGCGGGATCGGGGTGCGGACGCTGCGACTTCCAAGCTCTCAGCCGGAACGATGCAATTGCATTAGCCGCGGATGACCGCGGATAAAACACGGATGGAGCGATCCGTGGTGATCTACGAAGTCCGATTCATTTCACATTCGTCTGGTCACGGGATGTGAGCAAGCTCCGCCCGAAGTGGATCAGCGCCCGGCGGAAGCTTGCGCGAATCCGGCGGTCTCAGGAGCCGCGGCGGGGCGGCGGCGGGACCTTGGATTTGTCCTTCTTTGGCTTTTTTACTTCCTTTTTGTGACTGTTGTTACCTTTGGCCATAATGATGTGGGGTTGGGTGGGTAAGGTGCCGCAGTGGGGATGATTTTGGAAGGGAGTTCTCGCTATTTGCGCAGCTAGCCCCACGCTGAGAACACTATGGGCGATAAATCACCGAAGGCGACCAACAAACAAGCGTCACAGAAACAGGCGAAGAACAACGCCAACACGCAGAAGAAGAATTCCGCGCTCGCCGCCAAGAAGGCGCCGGCGACACCGCCGAAGAAGAAGTAGAGCGGGATTTCTTCCCCCCGGGAGAATGGGCGCTACTCCGCCTTTTCGACGGTGACTTTCATCGAGTTCAGCTCCAGCGCGCCGTAGTTGGAAGTGAGAGCGACGTCGGCGGCATCGCGGCCGTAGCCGATGGTGATGCGATTGCCGCGCGGCTGCTTTTGCGTGCCGTCGAAGGTAAACCACCGGTCGCCGACATAAGCCTCGAACCATGCGTGCAAGTCCATGGGCTTGAGCTGATAGAGGTAGCCGACGACCATGCGGGCAGGGATATTGAGGCTGCGAGTGAGAGCGATGCCGAGGTGCGCGTAGTCGCGGCAGACGCCCTGCCGCCAGTGGGCGGTATCAAGGGCCGAGGTACTGGCATTGCTGGTGCCGGGAACGTACTGCAGGTTATCGCGCAGCCATTGCTCGATGGCGGCGACCTGCGGGTAGCCGGCGGGTGCGGAGCCGACGATGGAGCTCGCAAGGCCGTTCACCATGTCGGACTGGCAGTAACGGCTGGGAAGGAGGAACTCGAGGGTGCTCTCGGGCAGCTCGTGGACGGGGACGTAAGGAGCGGTGGGGTTGACGTCGATCTCATCGGCGGCGTGAACGCGGCAACTGCAGCGAATCTCGAACTGGCCCGCAGGGATGAGGACGCGCTGGCAGAGGTTGCCAAAATTATCCGTGTACTCGGCGACGGGAGCGTGGGGAGTGAAACGATATTCCTCTCGAGTGATCCACTGGCCGTAGCCGCTGCGCGGGCGCAGCATGAGGACAGCAGGGATGGCGGATTGCGTCTGGTAGGAAATGGTACAGGTAGCGTCGAGGATCATGGCGCGCGTTGATGCATCGCACGCCAAGGGGTGGCCTGCATAGGTGGATCACACGGGACGCGTGGTTTTTTTGCCGCGGGGCGTTTCGGTTGCCCCATCCGACGCGGAAGTCTCTCCGCGGTCCGCTTTCCTACGGCTCCAGCGAGGCCGCGTAGGCGGCGAGGGCGATCATATCGTCAAGAGTGAGTTTCTCAACGGTCTGCTTCATGAGCGGGCTGCTCAGACCGGCGCGCACGCCATGCTGGAGATCATAGAGCTGGCGGACGAGATAGCTGGGTGAGCGTCCGGCGATGGCGGGGATGGGTCCCAAGCCCCGCAGATCCGCGCCATGGCAGATGGTGCATTGCACGGTATGGCCAGCGCCACCGGTGGCGGCGAGTTCCCTGCCTTTCTCGATGCTGCCCGGTGGGACGTAGGCGGTGAAGTGGGCGCGCGAATCGCGGCTGATGAATTGCTCGAGATCGTCGGGGACCTCGACGATCCACTGGCCGATGGGCTCCTTCTCGCCGTTCTTCATATCCGTCAAATGCCAGCCATGGACAGTCGTCCTCGGCACCATGTCGGTTTCCACCAAGCGGATGTTTTTCTTCGGCTTCAAGCTGGAGAAGTAAGCGGCCGCTTCCTCCGCCTCCTGCGTGGTGGCGGCTTTGGAAAGCAGCATCATGTTCTTTTGCGGAGCACGCTGGGGCAGAGCCGTGACGCGGGCGCCGCTTTTGAAATCGGCCATCTGCTGGATGATGTAGGCGGCCGGCTGTCCGGCGAGGCTGGCGTTCTCCGGGCCGCCGGTGCCTTCGGCGCGATGGCAGTAGCCGCAAGCCATGACGGCGGGCTTGTTGCCATGGGCGACGATGCCAGGGAGGGCCGGGTGATCGTCCGGGTGCCAGTCGGGCGAGACGAAGCCGTCCTTCACCTGGCTGAGCGTCATGGCCAGGGGGCTGTCCGGGACGTGGCGCAGAGTGCCGTCATCTTTCGGCTGCACACCCGCGGGTGGATCGATGGGATAGGCCCACGGAGGTGGCACATCGCCGCTCGGGGCGGTGATGTCGGCGGCGTGCAGCGTGGAGAACAACAGCGAGACGCTGAGCGCTAAAAGAGGCCGCAGGGAAAAAGAGATCATGTATCCGACATCAATGCGGATGAAGCGGTTTTCTTTGCCCCCGCGTGAGTTTCCAGCGTATTCAGGCCTTCATCTTGCGCGTAAATTCCACCAGCGTCGTGGCGAGCGCGACGACCTTCTTTACCTGCTTCTCGTCCTTGAGATGGCCGTTGCCGTCGAAAGCTTCATACGCCTTGGGGATGCAGACCTGGTCGGGCACGACGCAGACGCCGATATTGCCGAGGATGGAGCGGACGGTCACGAGGCCGCGCAGGCCGCCCAAGGCGCCGGGCGAAGCCGAGCAGAGAGCAGCGGCCTTGCCGCGAAAGGCGACGAGGTCCGGCTCGTCATCGCCCTCGCTGCGCGAGGCCCAGTCGATGGCATTCTTGAGCGCGGCGGTGATGGAGCTGTTGTATTCCGGCGAGGCGATGAGGAAGCCGTCGCTGTCGCGCAGCAGGGCCTTGAATTTCTTCGCGCCCTCGGGCAGTCCGGTGGAGTCCTCGATGTCTTGATCGAAAAGCGGAAGATTGAGTTCGCGCAGGTCGACGAAGGTCACCTCGGCCCCGGCCGCCTTGGCGGCATCGGCCGCGATGTGGGCCAGTCGTTTATTGTAGGAAGCGGTGCGGAGGCTGCCGGCGAAGACGACGATCTTGGGTTGGCTCATAGAATGAAAATGGTGGTGCGGCCTATCCAAGAGAGAACCGGGCGGAATGGCGAATGCGGAATGACGGATTACGAATGCGGGGGTAGAGTAGGGCCCATGGCCGTTCGTGCAATCAACCGCCCCCTTCGTTCGTTCCTTTATCGAACACCTAATTACGACTGCACCTTATGACGAAGCGCACTTTCCTTACGACGACTCTTTTCGGCGGCGCCGGTATCCTCGCAGCCGCGAATTTCCTGCGACCCTCAAAGACCTCTCTGGCTATGACTACCGACACTGCATCCTCTGTTACCGTCCGCTTGCTCGATGAAACCGGCGCGCTCACTGCACCGCTCGCGGTTCCCCATATCGAAATGTCCGATGAAGCCTGGCAGGCGCGGCTGACGAAAGAGCAATACACCGTCACGCGCACTCACGGGACCGAGCGCGCGTTCTGCGGCATCTTTCATGACAATCATAAACAGGGGCTCTACACCTGCGTTGGCTGTGGGCTTCCGCTGTTTCGCTCGGATGCGAAGTTCGACTCCGGCACGGGCTGGCCGAGCTTTTTCCAGCCGGTGGCGAAGGAGAATATCGGCAGCACCAGCGATACGAGCTACGGCATGACCCGCACGGAAATCCATTGCGTGCGCTGCGACTCGCATCTCGGGCATGTCTTCGAAGATGGCCCGAAACCGAGCGGTCTGCGCTATTGCATCAACTCCGCCGCGCTCAATTTCCGTGAAGATGGCGTGAAGCCCGCACGCGAAAAGGTGCTCTTTGGCGCCGGATGTTTTTGGCACGTGGAAGCCGAGTTCGCGAAAGTGCCGGGCGTGACCAACACGCGCGTGGGCTACGCGGGCGGCATCAAGAAGGACGCGAGCTACGAGGACGTGTGCACGCACAAGACCGGCCACGCCGAGGTGGTGGAGGTGGAGTACGATCCCGCAAAGCTGAGCTTCGCCAAGCTGCTGGAGACCTTTTGGGAAATGCACGATCCATCGACCGCGCAACGCAACGGCCCCGACATCGGCGGCCAGTATCGCTCCGCGATCTTCTTCACCCGACCGGAGCAGGAAGCCGTGGCCCGCGCCGCCGTGGCGCGCCTGGAGCGCGGCGGCAAACTCTTGAGCCCGATCACGACGGAAATCTCGCTCGCCGGCCCGCTCAACGTCGCGGAGGAGTATCACCAGAAATACTACGCGAAGCACGGCGCCGCGAGCTGCCGCATTCCGTGAGGTGCTGTAGCCGGGTTCATGGAACCCGGTTGGTGAAGAGCCGCAGATGCTGCTCGAGCGCATGCCGGGGTCACTGACCTGAGGCTTATAGCATCTGCCAAAATGGTTTCCAGATAGCAACTTGCCCTGGAGGGCACCGCTCCGTCGGTGCCGAGGGCAAACGGCTTCCGAGGAAGCGACAGAGCGCTTCCCTCCAGCTCCGATTCGGAAGTTATTATTGGCAATCGCTATAAACCTCAGCTCACTGACCCGGCTACAGCGGCGTCCTTCGCGGTGGAATGAAACATTCCTGAAAGAACCGGGCAAAGGCGTCCGTATCTATCGAAGAGCCCTTGCTCGATAGCTCACGAACGCCTCCTCGCCATGAACACTTCGGATCCCGACACCCGCCAGCAACCCGCACCTTCCGCTCGAGTCCCCTATCTGCGGCCTATCGGCGCGGTGGCGCTGGCCGTCGGTCTCGTGTGGTCCACCTCCATTGCCGCCACCAATTGGCGGGATGTGCGCAAGCCGCCGGAGCGGCACACCATCCGCGTCACCGGCTCGGCGAAGAAGCGTATCGTCTCCGACCTCATCCAGTGGGAGGCCGTGATCGAGGCCCGCGCCGAAGATCGCACCAAGGCCTATCGCACGTTGCGCGAGGGGAGTGACAAGGCTGTGGCCTTCCTTGCCGCACAGGGCATCAAGGCCGAGGAAATCCAGCCGCAGTCCGCGAGCTTCGAGGAGATATTTGAAAAGGAAGTGGAGGACAAAGTGCTGCCCGGGACCACGGTGCCCGTGCGCACGGAGAAGCAGGTGTCCAAGGGCTTCATGACGCGGAAATCCATCGTCGTGCGCTCATCGGATGTGGCGCGGGTTGAAAAAGCGTCACGCGAGATTACGTCGCTCCTGGATGAAGGAGTCTCGGTGAATTCCGAGAGCCCGCACTATTTCTACACGCGACTCGGCGAGCTCAAGCTGGAGATGCTGGCCTCGGCGGCGAAGGACGCGCGCGACCGGGCGGACAACATCCTGCACAGTGCGGGCAATGCCTCGATCGGCAAATTGATCGTGGCCGACATGGGCATCATCAATATCAACCCCGCCAATACCACCAAGACCTCCGAGGAAGGCAACAACGACACAATGGCGCTGGAGAAGGATATCATCACGATCATCCATGCGGAGTTCGAGGTGAATTGAGAGCGGTGAAACTCTCGCTCCGTGCGCTCCGCTCAGCCGGAACGATGCAGTTGAATTAGAGCGGTTTAAATTAATCTATGGTCGCTCGCCGGTCGCTGTAGCCGCCCCGCTCTGTCGGGGCGTGGGCGCGAGTCACGCCTTGATTGTCAGAGTATTCGCTGTCCACCGTCCTCCACACGGCGGCAGAGCGTTGCTGTCGGACTTAGAAAATGAAGGGCCTCTGGCATCTCGTATTGGCCAAAAAAACAAATTCGAAGGCGGAATATCCATCTACAGACGCTTTCATTTGCCTAAGTCCGACAGCAACAGAGCGCCGTGGCTACAGCGCCTTGGTTGCAACTACAGTTTCATTTAAACTGCTATAGCCACGGATGGACACGGATGAAACACGGATAAAGCCATCCAGGGTGAAAGCGAAAACGGTCGGGGCACTCACCCTATGGTGAGCGGACTTCGCCCCTTCTCTGCTTCTCTTCCTCATCCGTGTTTCATCCGTGTTCATCCGTGGCTCAACTGCACCGTTCCGGCTCGGGATGATATGTTAGTGGGCCGCGAGGGAAAATCGCGACGGGCAGATCAGCGCGTATTGATCTTGCTCTCCCATGGGGTTGCCAGACAACTTCCTCGCGTTCACGTCCCCCAACCGTCGTTCCGACGAATCGCTATCTGTGACCACTGTCGCCGTTCCCAAGGAAACCCATGCGGGCGAGACCCGCGTGGCTCTCGTGCCGGAACATGTGGCGAAGCTGGTGAAACTCGGTGCACGCGTAGAGGTGGAGTCGGGGCTGGGATTGGGCGCCGGGCATCGCGATGAAGCTTACACCACGGCGGGAGCGACCGTGCAGACCGATCGGGAAAAGCTGCTGGCCGCGGCGGACATCATGCTCACGGTGCGCAAGCCGTCGCACAAGGAAGTGGCCACCTTGCGTTCCGGTGCGGTGCTGGCCTGTCTGCTCGATCCTTTTCAATCGCCCGATCTCATCGCGGCACTGGCCAGCGGTGGCGTGACGGCGCTGAGCATGGAGCTCATCCCGCGGACGACGCGCGCGCAGAAGATGGATGTCATCTCCTCGCAAGCGAGCCTCGCCGGCTACGCCGGGGTGATCGTCGCCGCCGAGCAGTCGGACAAGATTTTTCCCATGATGATGACGCCCGCGGGCACGCTCATGCCCGCGCGGGTATTTATCATTGGTGCGGGCGTGGCCGGCTTGCAGGCCATCGCCACGGCGAAGCGCTTGGGCGCGAAGGTGGAAGCCTACGACACCCGCCCGGTGGTGGAGGAGCAGGTGCGCTCACTCGGTGCGCGCTTTGTGAAGATCGATCTCGGAGAGACCGGCCAGACGGCGCAGGGCTACGCCAAGGCGCTGACGGACGAGCAACTCAAGATCCAGCGCGACGCGATGAAACGGATCTGCGCGGACTCCGATGTCGTCATTACCACCGCGCAGGTCTTCGGCCGGCGCGCGCCGATTTTGGTGACCAGCGAGATGCTGGATGCCATGCGGCCCGGTAGCGTAGTGGTGGATCTTGCCGTGGAAAGCGGCGGCAATGTCGAGGACGTGGAGCCGGGCCAGATAGCCGATCGCCGCGGGGTAAAGATCGTGGGCCTGCCGAACTTGCCCGGCTGCGTGCCCGTACATGCCAGCCAGATGTATTCGTCGAACTTGACCGCGTTTGTGGAGGAGTTCTGGGATCGCGAGGCCAAGGTGCTGCGCCTGAATTTCGACGACGAAATCCTCATGGGATGCGTCGTTACGCACTCGGGAAAAATCGTGAACGAGAAACTCGCTGCCGCCGCCCAATTATGAACGCCGAAGTCCTCACGCTCTTTGTCTTCATTCTCGCGATCATCCTCGGCTTTGAGCTGATCTTCAAGGTGCCCTCCATGTTGCACACGCCCCTCATGTCGGGCACGAATGCCATTCACGGGATCATCCTGGTCGGTGGCATTCTCGCGCTGGGGGACGCGGATGGCGTGGTCGAGCGCGTGCTCGGGTTCGTCGCGGTAGTGCTGGGCTCGGCGAATGTCTTCGGCGGCTTCATGGTGACGGATCGGATGCTGCAGATGTTCCGCAAGAAAAAGTGATGAGCACACCGGTCGCCCTCGCATTTCTCGTCGCGTCGGTCTTGTTCATCATCGGCATCAAGCTGCTCAGCTCGCCGAAGAGCGCAAGGAAGGGCAATCTCGTGGCGGCCGCGGGCATGCTCATCGCCCTGCTCGCTACGCTGCCCCTGCTGCATGTCTCGGCGCTCAACGCCACGCTCATTGTGAGCGGCATTTTGCTCGGCCTGCTGGTGGGAGCGGTCGGCGCCTATCGGGTGAAAATGACGGAGATGCCGCAAATGGTGGCACTCTTCAATGGCGCCGGGGGTGGAGCGGCGGCATTGGTGGCAGCGATCGAATTTGCGGCGCACGGCACGAGTGTATCGTTTATCGTGGCGATGCTTTTCGCCAGTCTCATCGGCGCGATCTCTTTCTCCGGCAGCGTCATCGCGTTCGCGAAACTGCAGGGGCACTTTGAAAAGCCGATCACCTATCCGGGACAGCAGTTCGCCAATGGCGGCCTCATCCTGCTCGTCGCGATCCTGGGGATCGTCCTCGCGGTGTCTGCGCATAGTGTTCCGCTGCTCGTCGTCTTTCTGGTGCTCGCGCTGCTCTTCGGGGTGCTGATGGTTCTGCCGATCGGCGGTGCGGATATGCCGGTGGTGATTTCGCTGCTGAACTCCTTTACCGGTCTAGCCGTGGCGGCGGATGGTTTTGCGATTTCGAATCTCGCGCTCATCGTCGCCGGGACGCTGGTCGGATCTTCCGGCACGCTGCTCACCCTGGCCATGTGCAAGGCGATGAATCGTCCGGTGACGAACGTGCTGTTCGGCGCCTTTGGCCAGGTGAGTGCGGCTGCCGCATCCGAGGCGGAGAGCGGAGGATCCGTGAAGCCGATCCAGGCGGACGAAGCGGCGCTGCTCCTGAGCGTCGCACAGCATGTCGTGATCGTGCCCGGCTACGGTCTCGCGGTGGCGCAGGCGCAACACCAGGCCCGGCAACTCGCCGATGAACTCATCCAGCGCGGCGTCGAGGTGACCTTTGCCATTCACCCCGTCGCGGGCCGCATGCCCGGCCACATGAACGTGCTGCTCGCCGAGGCGAACGTGCCTTACGAATTGCTCGTCGAGATGGAGGCGATCAACCCCCAGATGCCTCGCGTGAATGTCTGTCTAGTAGTCGGCGCCAACGACGTGGTGAACCCCGCGGCGCACGAGGACAAAGCGAGCCCGATCTACGGCATGCCGATCATCGAGGCGGAGAAGGCCGGCATGGTCATCGTGCTGAAACGCTCCATGGGCAAAGGCTTCGCGGGCATCGAAAATCGCCTCTTCGTACGCGACAATTGCCGGATGCTCTTCGGCGACGCCCGCGCTTCGTTGCAGGAGTTGGTGAACCAGGTGAAGGCGACTTAGAGCAGTTGAAATGGAAGTTGCCGCACGACTGGAGCGCCAGCGCCGAAAAAAAGCTCCGTCATCCTGAGCGTAGCGGGGAATCATGGGCGGAGCGAAGGACCTCAAATCTCCGTGGGTTCTCGCGCGGAGCCATGCGTGCGCCCGAAAACAACCTGTCTTCCCTCGTCAGACTCGCATTCCGAGGAGAGCGCCTGTTCTCTGGGAACGCGTATCAGCTCCGCGCGAAAACCCGCAGAAGTCAGAGATCCTTCGCTCCGCCCGTGATTCCCCGCTACGCTCGGGATGACGCGGTTTTTTTGGAACACGCTATCGCGCGGGGCGTGCGACACACCTAAATCGAAACCGCTATAGAATGCTATGCCGATGCCGCCCGGATGGCCTCCAACTCTTCCCAGCGCGCATACAGGGATGTCACGCGCACTTTGCGCTGCTTGAGGTTGTCCTCGAACGCCTGCCAATCGTTGCCGTGTTTCTCGTAAAAGTCCGGCGCGGTGAAGGTGGCCTCCAATCGCGCCACTTCCTCCTCAGCGGCAAGGATGTCGGCCTCGATCGTTTCGAGCTCGCGCGTTTCCTTGTAGCTGAGTTTGCGGGCGCGCTCGGCGCGCTTGGGCGCGGGAACCCCGGCTGATTTGCTTGCGACGCTGAGAGCGCCCTGCGCAGAACGCGACGCGCGCTTCTCACGGTAGTATTCGTAGTTGCCGGCGTTGACGGTGACCACGCCGTCGCCCTCGAAGGCGAGCGTATCGGTGCAGACGCGGTTGAGAAAATAGCGGTCGTGGCTGACCACGATGACCGAGCCGCCGTAGCCGAGCAGCGCTTCCTCGAGGAGGCGCAGCGTGGCGAGGTCGAGGTCGTTGGTGGGTTCGTCGAGAATGAGGACGTTGCCGCCACGCTTGAGGATCTTCGCCAGCAGGATGCGGCTGCGCTCGCCGCCGCTGAGCTGGGAGACCTTGGTGTTGATCCGGTCCTCGGTGAAAAGAAACCGGCGCAGGTAGCTGCGCAGGGTGATGTTTTCGTCGCCCAGTCGCACGTGCTCGCTGCCGCCGCCGACTTCCTCCCAGACGGTCTTATCGTCATCGAGGGCCAGGCGGTTTTGATCGATGTAATTGATCTGCGTGCGCGCGCCGATTTCCACTTTGCCGTGCGTGGGCTCCAGTTGGCCGATGATGATCTTGAGCAGCGTCGATTTGCCGAGGCCATTGCGGCCCACGATGCCGAGGCGTTGTTTCTCGGCGAGGTCGAGATTCACGTAATCGAAGAGCATGCGCCCACCGAGTTCCA
>JBGGMZ010000150.1:0-5774 GCA_041287745.1 Chthoniobacter sp.
TCGCTGGTCGCCAGCGCGGCCGGCACATACTGTGTCTCCATCTGGAACGGCTTGTTCGGCGCCGAACCGCGCGAATCCAGCAACAGGCCGGCATACTGCGGATTCACCTCCGCCGAGCGCGACCAGAAGTAGGGTGTGAAGAAACACACCGGCCCCTTGAAGCCCTTGGTGTTGAGGAAGAGCGTCCAGCAATTATCCCCCGTGGCCACGTCCTTGCCACCGGTCTTCGCCTTCGCCTCGGTCAGCGGCAGCGGTAGATAGCCGTAGCCGAAAAGTTCGCCGCAGGTCCCTTGCTTGAGGTTCAAACCATCGATCGGGAAAAGCAGCCACGGGCTCAACTGCGCCACGCCATAGAGGCCTTGCGGCTTGTCCCACGTGCCGCGTCCGTGCGCCGGGCCATTGGCGATCTCTTTGAAGTTCACCGCTACCCCGCCCATGATGAATTTCGGCGTCTCCGTGGGGAATCGCGTGTCGCGCCACCAGCCCAGTCCGCCCTCGATATCGGAGTACAAATCCGCCGGTGGCTTGCCTTCATATTGCGCATGCATCCACGTGCCGAAAAGACCGGTCTGGAAACGATGTCCCGGGTAGTGCTGCAACAGCGGCCAGGCCGCGGCGTAGAGCGAGAAGCCCGCGTTGAATTCATCGGGCACTTTCTCCGACGACACGAGCAGGTAACCCGCCATCTCCGCCTTGGTCACCTCCGCGGCCGAGGCCGCGATTGGGAGAGCGATTGTCAAGAGGGCTAGGAATGGGGGGATCGATTTCATGGAAATATGTCTATCGCGGTTCAAGGCTTTCACTCGTTGTGCGGCCCGTACGGTGAAATTTTAAAACGCGGAGGCGCAGAGACGCAGAGGACGCGGAGAGGGGCAAAGGCGGAGAAGAACGGAGCGGCCGGACCCATTGGCGAGCGACAGAAACACTTCCCCTTCTTTTCATCTCTCTGCGCCCTCTGCGTCTCTGCGCCTCTGCGGTTAAATCCATCATGCCCGTGTTGGATTCTGCGCGCGAAGAAAGGAGCGGCTTCCAGGACATCACGCGGCCTCGAGCACTACGGGCGCTTCAGCAGCCCCTTCATCGCCCCGCCCATCGCTTCCCCGATCAGGTAGTACGTCTCCGCATTGGTGTTCCAATGATAGTCCTGCTTGGTTGGCGACTGCTCCTTGGTGCGCCAGAAAGCGCGGGTGCCGACAAAGGCGACGTTCCCCTTGAACTCCGGATGTTCCGCCACCGCCGCCTGGGCCTTCATGAGCGACAGCGCGCGGGGATGCGTTTCCTCCAGCCCGCCCATGCCCGTCTCGGCGATGACGAAGGGCAACGCCGGCGCGCCGAGCTCCCGGCGCATGTCCTTGATGAACGCCACCATGTTGCTCTCGTACTCCCCGTTGAATTTGTCGTTGATCCGATCGTTCCAACCCTGATGCCAGCCAAAGCCCGCCAGCTCGTAACGGCCATCGCTGCCCGGCACGAGTTGCTTAATATTGGCCAGCGCCGCCTTCGTGAGGGATAGCGTTTCGCGATAGTATTTGCCAACAATCGTGGGGTCATTCGTGAGCGCTTCCTGCTCCTTCGCGCTCAGCTCATAGGGGATCTTCCCCGCGCTGGGCGGACGAAAATCCACCGCCAGGCTCTTGCCGCCCCACGCGCACTTGATGAGCAACACCGGCGCACCGCCCGCGGCATCGCCCATCACCCAGCCGAAGCCCAGCTCCGGCCCGATGCGCTCTTTGTTCACGCCATAGCCCACGGTCAGCGGGCCCGTGCGGTCGAGGTAGGTAATCCACACATTGTCGCGGGAGCGCCAATGACCTTGCGCATCGACCAGCTGTTTGAAATGCGCCGCCGTGGCGGGATCTTTCACCACATATTCGAGACTGCCCTTGCCATCGTTGCGCTTCGGATCCGCAGCGATAAAGCCCTGGCCTTCCATGTTCGATTGCCCGGCGAGGATGAAGACCTGCACCGGTTTTGATGCAGCGGAGGCGACGGAAGCCAGCGAACAAAAGCCAATCGCGAGAAAAGTGAGGATCGATTTCATGGGGGGAAGCGTCTTCGACTCACAGACGCGGCCGAAAGCTATGCATGAGACTCGACGCTTGGGAGATAAAAGCGATGTGAGCCACGCTTTCGAGCCGATCAAACGCGTCGGGTTAAAGCATCTGCGATTGCGGGTCCTTTGGGAGCGAAGCGGGAATCACGGGCGGATTGGAGCGAAGCGACAGGTCTGAGGTGCCGCGGGCACAATCGAAAGCCGAGCGGAGCGAGACGTCTATGGGACTGTGGGGCAAACCTCTGACTTCTGCGGGTTCTCTCGCGGAGTCGCGGGTGCATCCGGAAAACCACCTATGATCCGTCGTCAGACATGCATTGCGGAGGGAGCGCCTGTTCTCCGGAAACGCGTATCAGCTCCACGCGAGAACGGTTTCTCACTTGCAACATCCCGTCCTCACGGGTCCATTATTCCCCTGCGGTCTGACCCTTCGGAAAATATGCCGATTTTTCCCTCCTCCTCCGGTCGGTCTAATAACATGTTAGACGCTCTTCCATGATCAACGAAGTAGCAGGCCACGTTTGGTGGATCCGAACTCACCCCGACTCATACGATGTATACCTGCAGACTAGTCGTGCGGTTTACCGTTGCTCTTTGCCCGACGGCGAATGGCGGGAAGTGGATGCATCTCCAGACCCTCGCGGGTTTATTTTCTCAGAGCCGCTTGAAAAGGTGATCATCAAATGCCCGTCGGGAGCCGACGGCTGTAGATATGTTCTCTTTACCGACAACACAGCTATACGCATCTTCAATCCGCCTGACAGACCCGGCGGCATGGTGACCATTCTTAGCTCCGCGGCCACCTTTCTGAATCAAGACGACTGCAATCGCCTATTTGAAGCAAATGACGAAATGCCTGAAACCCCAATCGTCCGCGCCTAATCAAGCGCTGCAGCGAACACGCCTCCGCGCATGGTTCGTGAAAGCCATGAAGCGATTCTTTTTTCGGCGTGCCTATTCCTTCGCCATGCGCCGCGGTCTGGTGCGTTCGTTGCAGGCGTTTCTGCCACTTTGGGCCGCATCGGACGCCATCTATATCGGTCCAGTTGGGCCGGGGGCGACCACGCATCCAGAGGTGCGTGCCCTGCGACAGATCATTTCTTGCCCGACCGTCACCGACGATGACCTTTACTCTCAGCTATCTCACCGGAGCCCTTGGGTGGCAGGATACTGCTTCGAAGCATTGCTCGCCCGGCGTAGTTCTCTTTTGAGCGCTCTACCGGAGTCGCTCGGGGCGCGTCACGAGTCTGTCAGCATGGGTTGTGGGTGCTTCCGTTCCTTCGAGCCGCTTTACTCCTACGTTACGCATCGGCTTACTGCGGAGAAACATGATTCCCAATCCAACGTCGCCTAACGAAGCGCGGCAGCGACGCTGCTCCGGGCCGTTTGGCATCGCTACACACATCCAATGAACGAGCAACAATGAATGCAGAGCGAGATGATTCTCAATTGGACGTCGGCGCTTTTCCTGCCGGCCTCGTGTCTGCCTTCCGTCTTCTCGGAAACTACGATTTTGGACCCCAGCTTCCTCGACCGGGAGTTCTACGCGGCTCGCAAATCCTAGCGTCACAGGTTGCGACCGACACGCAGGCTTTCAGCATTCGGGACGTGCTGTCTGCTCGAGACAGTTATGGCAGCCGCGACGATGCTATGCGCTGCTTCATCCCCCGCCTCGGCTTCACCTTCGGCTCCGGAATTGCGGCACTGGACGTCCTCATTTGCATCGAGTGTTATTGGGCATATTTCTTCCGAGACGACGCCCCGACAACCAAGGCGCTTTCACCAATAGGGCGACAGCGCCTTATCGCCCTACATCTTGACCTGTTTCCTGGACATGATCCTGAACCAAGCGCCCGCAACGCCTAACCAAGCGTTGCAGCGCACTGCTCAAAGGACCTCATGCCTGCTGCTCTTCGTAGAACCGACCACGCAGCAGTCACGCCGTCCCTCCGCAGTCGCTGAGCTTGGGGGCGTTGATATGGCTGTCTGTTTGGCAATAGGAAAAGCGAGTTTTTTCATTACTGGGAGTTAGTAACGTGGCGCGAGAGGTTGGGAACGGTGACCGGGGAAGTGGAGCGGCGGTGCATGGCGGGTGGTTAGGTCCCCTGCGGTTGGTCGGCTGATATGCGTGTATTGGTTAACACTTGGTTTTCGTTCACCGTGATCCTCTCGACGGTCTAGGCTCGAGGATTAGGCAACCTTGCGGCGCCACGCCTCCAACGCCCCTCGTGAGTCAGATCACCGTGACCGCCGCCCCAGTTCCCCGGTCTCGGTTCAAAGTAGATTGGTGGGATGGATTTCCTGGGTGGGTGGTTTCCTCCGGGGTGTGGGGTGGCGATGAGGGTGACAGGTGGGGGCGGTGCGGCGGTGGGTTCCTTAGTTCCCCCCGAACCGGGACCCTTTCGTGGAGGCGACCATGTCGGACGCTGGCGTCACCCGGGGAGCCATGAGTTGGAAGATCTGCCAGAGGAAGCCGCACAGTTCGCGGGCCACGGCGACGGTGACTTTGTTGTGCTGCTTGCCCCGGGCAAGCAACTGCATCATGCGCTGGTGCAGGCGGGTCTGCGCTTTCCACGAGCAGGCTTTGATCTCGGTGCTCAAGCCCTGCTGACGCACGCTCAGTTCCTTGCTCACCTTCGGGCTCAGCCGGTAATGTTGCGCGGCCTCGATGAGCAGCCAGCGCGCGTGGCTGTTGCCCGTCTTGGTGATCCCGCCCTGGCGGCGTTTGTCGTCGCTGGTTCTTTCCGTAGGCACGAGGCCGAGATAGGCCATGAGCTGCCGGGGATGGGCGAAGCGCCAGGCGCCGCCCAGTTCGCTGGCCAGCACCATGGCGCCGACCTGGGCAAAGCCGCGCATGCCCATGAGCGCGGCCACGACCGGTTGCATCGGCCAGTCGGGCAGGAGCGCGGCCATCTGCTCCTCGAGCCGGGCGATGCGTTCTCCCGCGGTGCGGATTGCGGTCAGGGCATCCTCGAGCACCACGCGTTGTGCGGGGTGCGGCAGCACCAGTTCGCGCAGGTAACGTTGATGGGCCTCGGTCCACGCGCTTTTGCCGGTGTAGCGGCACCCATGGCGCAGGAGGAAGGCTTTGAGTTGGGCGCGTCCGCGCCGCAGGTCCTGCACGGCATCGGTGCGGGCCCGGCAGAGGTCGCGCATGGCTTCGTCGCTGGCTTCGGGGACGTGGACGGCGGTCAGCTCGCCGGCCCGATGCAGGCGGGCCAGCTTGAGCGCGTCACGCCGGTCGGTCTTGATCCGCTCGCCCGGCTTCTTCGGAATGAGCGAAGGGGCGACGACGGTGCAGGAGATCCGCAGTTGGGCTAGTCGCCGGGCGAGGACGAAGCCGGTCGGTCCGGCCTCGTAGCAGACCCGCAGTTCCGCTCCCGGATGGGCCTTGCGCAATTTGGCGAAGACCTTTTCCAAGGCGTGCAGATCGTGGGTGATGGTGCCGTAAAGGCGGGCTTCGGTTTCACCCCCGAGGGCCAGGGCAATGGTGATGTTTTGGGCGTGGACATCGAGTCCGACGAAGAGTAGGGAGTTTTTCATGGTGTGCTTGTTGTCTGTAGGCTCTTTCATTGGTGACATTGCTTCGGCAGTGATCCCGCACTTGCGGCTCTGCACGGCTCCGCCGCGCAACCCGCGTCGTAGCCTCTCCAGCAAGCACACCACTTCGCTTTCCCACTCACGCTGCGCTCCCAGAAAGGGCAGCCATAAAGTCTAGGCG